>JAGHTU010000036.1 GCA_018065185.1 Candidatus Equicola faecalis
TAGTCGTAAGTGTCTAATCCATGCATACGGTCAAACTCTTTACCATTGTATTTATATCTGTACTTCTGTTTGTTATCATCAGTAGAAAGATCACCGATTAAGCCACCATAAGGATAGTAGTGGTTGACTTGTTCTGCATTACCATTGCGGTCGCAGACAACGCGGATACTACCCAAATGGTCCTTGATATAGTAATGAAACTCCGGCTTTCCTGCTGAGGTGAAACTCATATATCCGTCATCTGTGAGGTATGTGGTCAGATTGCCATTCTCGAGGATGAAGTTTCCGACATACTCCGTCACCGAGATATTGTTGACCAGATTTATTTTCTCTCCAATAGCCTTCTCTAATTCTGGAGCAACGAATACTATCTTGTCAATAGATGAAAGATTCATCTTATTTGCTGATGCTTCGATGCCGGATTTGGAAGGCGACGAAGTATCACCCTTTTGTGAAGACGATACGGTAGAAAATGTGCCTGTACCTGATACCAGTTTCGGTTCTTCTACTGCTGTCACTGCATCAAAGGTTGCCGTAAATGCGTTGGCACTTGCATTTGAAAGATTCTCTAATGGAGATATATATGCCACGCTGAGTTTACGACCATCTACACTATATACGTACTTTATTAACTTCCCGCCATCGAACTTTATCGTCCTAGGCTGGTTGCATGCGTCATACGTTATCTCGCTTATACCCTTATTCATGTCTTTCGTCAGATTGCCGTTAGCATCGTATTCGTATTCGTCCGATGTTTTGTTCTTGTCTGCAAACTCAAAGCTGTCGCTATAGGAAAAAGAAATGTTTACAGATTTATGTTCTAACATAAAACACATAAAGATAAAATTTTTCATCAGCTATTCTCTTCTGCCATTTGCCTTGAGTCTGCTTAATAAGATTAATATAATCTTTTTTATACGAAGATAATAATGAGGAGCTAATAAAATTATCAAAATAATTAGACATACGAACTTCTATTATGTTCATATTGTTGTCAAAAAATATCACAAAAAATTGCCTAATATTCATTTCGTATTTATCATTGATACCACGATATCTAATATCATCAATTAATTGATTTTCACCCCCTATATACTCAACAGCATTCATCTTGACAAGGTAGCGCTTATGAGAAGTAGAGATAAATACAGCAGAAGTATCATTAATATTTTCTAAAAAAACTCCATTCTCATCACAGAATATTCCAGAATATTTATTTTCCATACTAGCAGATGCTGTACATGAACATAATATGATAATAGCAATGTTTATAAAGACCAGTTTATGCATAATCCAATATCTTTTAATAATAATCATATCCTAATCGTTGCATTACATTCCATTGACGACCATATATAAATTTATCTGCAATGGGATGAGAATGTGGAAGATGTCGTAGATATAAAACAACATGTCCAAATTCATGAGCAATTGCACACGAGCGATGATTAATATTTGTTAGATTATTAATGTTTATTCTGATATTATTGTTCAATGATCTTTTTAACTCATTGGAATTTTTAGGATATAATGTTTGTTCGGCATTTCCCATGTATGTTAATCCTGATGGCATAAAACGCATAAGTTCTTGGCGTTGTATTTCAGATAGATTTTCATCTTTCTGAATATCATAATCTTTGACTGAATTCCAATTTTCCACAGTCTCTTCTCCATTCATATAAAAGTCATTTGTGGATGTTACTGCTAATTCAACCATTTGCTTGTTTGTTGCAATCTCATACAAATCCTGTAAAAATGTGTCGGATGAACTTTTAACTTGTTCCTCTATGGAAGAAGGATCTAGTACACCATTATTAAATTTCATTGTTATGTTGTGTCCTTTTTTTAATCCATTATAAATAGCCATTATAGATTGATCATCCATTGTAATACTATCACCATGTAAGTCTATATAATTCACAGGATTCCCTGCACAATAGACATACGGATTGATGTTGTAGTATTTCTCGCACAATGGGTCCATCCTGTCCCAGAGGATTTTTGCGCCATCGTACTGACGTGCTCCGTAGTCGTAAGTGTCTAATCCATGCATACGGTCAAACTCTTTGCCATTAGATTTATATTCCACTATCGACAAAAGTACAAAATAAAATTTGTTCTATAAAATGCGTCAACTTGTAACTTGTATAAAATCGTTGTCTTTTGCTTAAAGCCTCGCGTTCTTCCGCTCGGAGCCTCCAACTTGTCGTGACAAGTTAACAAACTTGTCACGATGATTCGCGCGAATTGTCACGACGATTTTATAAAATCATCACGATGATTCATAGGCAACGAGCGGAAGACGACGAGGCAACGAGCGATAAAGTATAATCTGCGAATGGTTGCATTTGCAATTTTATATGGTAGATGTTATTATTTGAATTTTTACTCCATTCTTGTTAAAGCTTTATCAAGTATAACTGATGAGTAAAACCATCTTCGTATAATAAATCACAGGTGTATTTGAATTTATCCTTATCTATACGTATTAGTCGTATGTAAAGTAATTCATCATACCTACGTGCCTCAAATGCTTCTTTAGTTTTAGATATTGTATAGTTTTTATCTAAAATGTTATGCAATAGGTTTTTATATGAAGCATCCCAGAATTTCATTAATCCTGTATCTGTTATGTATTTCCCCCATACATAGGCAGGCGAGACAATATAATAGCATGCTATATCACAAAAAACTGATTCCTCAAAATAATCTGTCACAGAGCCGTCGTGAGAGATACATAAAATAATATCAATCGTATCAGATGCAGATATCGTTTCCATTGTTGATTGTGGAACAAACTTTCTCCTTGATTCTTCCCGTATTTTATAATATCTTTTCTTGTAAGGGGCATGCAATTTGTCTATTTGATGCATAAGGGAATAAAAATCTTTGTATTTGATTACAGATTGATTTGTTCCTCTCGCATTTATGCTCACCTGACAACAACTGAGCAGAATTACAAATAATATATTTTTATACGACATCATTATGCTATTTTGATTTTAAGGAAATATATACCTATTAACTTTATTAACTCGTTTGTATCCAGGTAAATGATCTCCATTTGTAGAAAAATACAAACTCCGTCTTTTGCTATCTATTATACTGGTGACTTCGGGAGAACCATTATCTTTATTTTCAACATATGTACGTCGTAATGGTATTTTGTGTTCTGCACGAATCTTATTTTCCACAAAAGTAGCAAATTTTTCTGCTTGTGGTACCTGTTTACCTTCGTCAGTTACATACCAAGTCTTCATATCTAAAGTACCATTCATTCTATCTTGTGAATGTGCTAATTCATGCCCTAACGCTGTATAAGCAGTCCCATTTTCAGAGCCACTTTGTCCATTATAACGAATACCACTCACAATTCCCGAAACAAGGTTATCGTTACTCCATGCGTCTTCTAAATTTTGCTTACTTGGCACTATTTGCACGCCTTGCGTATTTTTTACAAGAAAAGATACCAAAGCATTGCCCTCATCACCTTTAGATAATGTATTTAATTGGTTTGTTACATTGTTGATAAATTCATTATTCCCGGAATATTTATCACCATTAGAATTAACAAAACATTGATTTTGCATATTGTAATACCACGCTGCATTATTTTCACCAGCAATGACAATAAATCTTCCATCTGGATCAATAAACCTTACAGGATTCCCTGCACAATAGACATACGGATTGATATGATAGTATTTCTCGCATAATTGGTCCATTCTGTCCCACGTTATTCTTGCTGGATCATACTGACGTGCTCCGTAGTCGTAAGTGTCTAATCCATGCATACGGTCAAACTCTTTACCATTGTATTTATATCTGTACTTCTGTTTGTTATCATCAGTAGA
>JAGHTU010000049.1 GCA_018065185.1 Candidatus Equicola faecalis
GGGGGATTCGAACCCCCGGTACGGTTACCCGCACGGCAGTTTAGCAAACTGCTGGTTTCAGCCACTCACCCAAACTTCCGTTACATAGCTGAAAAATTTGCAGATGCAAAGGTAATTGCTTATGCTTAAATTACCACGTTATTGGGTCACTAATTTGAGGGGAATTAATTATTTTTAACTTTTTCCGTCTGTGTGTTATAGGGTAGGGTAGTCACAGCAGAAGTGGTCTGTAAGGCGCTGTATGTAGCGTTTAGCTTCGTATCTTGCCATAGGCAGATTATGGAGCAGGTAATTGCCGCAAGCCTCTGGTGCTGTGCCGGGCACTACGTCGTTATATTCGGCAACAAAGCGAAAAGCTTTAAGCATGAGCGTGCGGATTTCCTCGCATGAATATTCTCCTTTCACGATGAGGTAATTACCCGTAAGGCATCCCATAGGCCCCCAATAGATGATTCTATCTTTCCACTCCTCATCATTGCGCAGGTAGGTTGCCACGAGGTGCTCTATTGTGTGAATGGCAGATGCTCCCAATGCTGGTTCGGCATTAGGCGCAGTCATACGGATGTCGTATGTTGTGATGATGTTTCCTTCGATGCTGTCCTGTCGCGAGATGTAAATCCCCGGCTGCAGATGCAGATGGTCAATGGTAAAGCTTGGTATAAGTTCCATAAACTATGATTTTGAGTCTTTGCAAAAGTAGTAATTTTATGCAAAAAAAGAGTGGAATGCAAAATGCATTCCACCCCTTCAGTGTAAATTGATAGTCAGAAATTATCTTGCAAGGAATTTCTTACCCTTCATGATTACAAGACCGTTAGCCTTGTTGATGCGTTGACCAGCAACATTGTACATAGCATTGTCCTTAACGCTTACCTTTTCTACGATAGCATTGTTGATGCCTTGTGCAGGGTCAAAGCCCTTGTAAGTGAGCACGCGTACATTATTGATAGCTGTGTCGAAACGATAGAGCCAGAATTTCTCACCACAAACAACTACGTCAGAGCTGTTGCAATCACCCTTATCAGGACGGTCATAACTGTTACGTTTGCTAATGATATAGAAGTTTGGTTTTGCAGCATCGTCAGATGTGTACTTGTCTTCTATCTTCATTTCAACGAAACCAGCTGCTCCATCAGGATTCTTCTTAACTGCACCGTCACTTACTACATAATAAACGATACCCTCAAGTGGCATAATGAGCCATCCGTGCTCTGAATATACAGAGTAGTCTTCTTCAGATGGAACGAGTGGCAGCAAGCCAGTAGCGATGTCGTTAGGCTCCTGTGTATTCCATTTTGCATCTTCTGTACCTATAGCTGTACCAGGGAAGAAAGCGAAACCTTCCTTAACCCATACATATTCTTCAGCATGTGTTTCATCATATACTTCGCAGTTTCCGTCTGCTTTGTAACCATATTTCTGGTCTGAATAGATGCGCTCCCAGTGAGAACTGTTGCCAGTTTCAACTACTGTATATTGAGTGTAACCATCAACCTTACCATCACAAACTTCCTTAGTCCAAGCGAAGTCTTTGTTTACAGCTTCTACATACTCAACATCATTGTTGACGGTTACGACACCAGAACGAGTGTACCATTCTGATACGTGAGTCTTATCCCATGAGTACATTTCGATTGAACCTGCTTCATCAAGAGTAATCTCGTCTCCTGATACACCATCAGCCTCTGTTACGATGCCACCACCAGCATTCTTTATTACATAATGGATTGTGATAGTTGGTTTGAGGAGAACCTCGCTGTTGTCTGCAATGAGTTTGTAAGTCTTAGCGTAACCAGCCTCTACATTTACGATTGCAGCTGATGGCTCTGGGAGAACAACATCTTCGCAAACAACATCAATGGCAACTTCATCTGATACATTTGTATCGTCATCTATACGTGATGTCCAAACTTTAAGAGTACCGCTACCCTTGCCATCAGGCTCTGGATAGCATTCAATGATGTAAGCACCCTTGACCTCAGGATCTTCCTCAAAATCACGTGTCCAGTTAGCATCCTCATAGTTCACGCCAGATCCTTCTGCTTCTTCAGTTTCACCAGGGAGAATCCAGTGCAGTTTCTCACCCTCGCCAAACTGTGCATAGAAGTCACGCTCTTTGTTAACAACAGCAAGCATATCTACTGTAGGGTCGTTAGCGAAAGGACCTTCTGCCTTGTAAGAAAGACCCATGTTAGAGAACTGGTGTGTAGATGTACCATTCAAAGAGAAGATGAAGATACCTGCGCGGTTTTCTTCACACTTGTAGTTGTGAACACCTGTCTTCAGTACGTTACCTTCATTATCTGCGATTGTGTAAGTGGCTGTCTTTTCAACAACATTGATGTCAACAGAGAAGCTATACTTTACATTGCAATGAATCGTCAAACAAGCATTTGCTGAATCTTCAGGTGTTGCAAAACCAAATGTAGTATGGTCATAAGGCAAGATAGGCTCTTTACCATCAGCCCACATTCTACGGTCAATAGGATTCTCGTTGATGAGGATCGTAAAGTCACCATTAGCTTCAGTTGGAGCTGCAATCACACGCCAGCGGAAGAAGTAGTCTTCAATAACTTCTGATCCAGGGTCTTTGTCCTGTGCATTGAACCAGTGATAGTTGTGAGTTGAAATACGCGAATCAGTAGCTGTACAAGCGTTTATAGGCAAGAGTGTGAACTCCATGTCTGAACGTGTTGCCATTTGAGTCATGTTTAGATCGAAAGTGAACTTGTAAGTGTTCTCTGGGAGCTTGTCAAGAGCCGGAGCTTTCTTCCAACCATCTTCATTGAAGAAACGATTCATCATACGACCTGCATTCTTTGCAAGATAAACCTGCAGATAGTCAGCAGTAGGAGTCATCTGGGTGTTTCCACCATCCTGAATGGTCCAACCATCAGTCTTGTCATTTGCAATCTTGTAGAAGAACTTGTCCATAAGTTCTGCATTTGCAGTCAGCACTGAGAAAAACAATGCTAACAGTGAAATTAAAGTAAACTTTTTCATTGTAAAATTGTTTAAGTTAATAAATAAGGTTAATTAAAAAAGTAAAAAGTTCATATTTTAGGCTACAAGCGGCACGCGGAGGCGAGCCGCTCATAGTCCGTTTTTTTATTTACCATCCAGGGTTCTGCACAATAGCATTCTTGGATTTCATTATCTCTGTCTGTGAGAATGGGAACAAGTTCCAGCGATCCTGCCACTTGCCATCACCGCGAGTGAATTCGGTAGGCTGATATTCGAACTTACCGTCAGCATTCTTTGTGATCTGCAGACGATGAATCTTCATGAACTTATCGCCATCTTCCTTCCAACGGCGTACATCATAGAAACGATGTCCCTCGAAAGCAAGCTCCACCTGACGTTCTTTCTTATATCTTCCCCAGAACTCATCGTTTGTCATGCCAGTTGGAAATATTGCAACTCCAGCGCGTGTACGGGTCTTGTTTGCAAGTTCGCGTGCAGTGACCTTAAATTCACTATCTTTGAAATCTGCAGCATTAGCCTTGCCCTGACTCTTGAACCATTGGAACACAGCTTCGGCATAGTTCAGGTATGCACCACCGAGACGGAACGTAAGCCATCCGTGAGGAGATGTAGTGACAGCATAGTCAGAACGTGCCTTGAGAATCTGTGAAGGGTTACAGTACTTCTTCAGATAATAACTTGTTGTCGTTGCATACGAAGCACCTGCCGACTTACCTGTGCGTGAGTGATAACCACCAACGTAGGTTTCAAGTACAGGGTAACTTGGATTGTATGGCTCAAGGTCGTTAGGCCATGCTTCACCATTCACAGCAACAGTCTTTGCAAGACGTGGGTCACGATTTTCGTATGGACTCGTTGACTTTCCTGCCTTATATTTTTCCTGCCACTCTGCCCAGTCAAAAGGTGTTCCGTCTGCATAATCAAACGCATCCACCAAATCCTGAGTAGGGCAGTTGCCACCTTGTGCAGTGGAATAGCCTACAGGGAAATTGTATGACTCAAATGAGTTGGATGCCGGTGTGCGGCGTGCAAAGAGAATCTCACCATAAGCATCAGCATTGGTGATATAATCCTGACTCCATAGTGCATCAATCTCTTTTGCAAGTTTCTTTCCGCCCTTTTCACATTCCTCTATGAGTTCCTTGCTTGCAAGGGCTGCCTTGTGCCACAGTTCAGGGGCATTGTTCTTGTTGAACAGAGGACTTGCATGATAGAGCGCAGCCTGAGCCTTCAGGGCGAGCACAGAATACTTGCTTGCACGGCCTGTCTGTGCCTTATACAGTGCCATCTCGCCGATGTTGGTGTAGTCGGCAATGATGGAATCCTTGATGGCATCACATTCTGTTTCTATAAAGCTAAAGATTGAATCTACGGATGTACAAGGAAGAAGTGTTTCTTCTGTTCCTGTTGAGTTCATTGTCTTGAAAGGCACTGCACCATATTGACGCACAAGCGTGAAATAGAAATATGCACGAGCCCAACGAGCCTCATACTTATAGTTGTTGTACAGGAACATCTCCTGTTCGTAGTCAAGACGCAATGAAAGGTCTTCGAATTTGAGGTCTGACCAGTTTGCAAGGAATTCGTTACAATAGGTGATGCCTTCATAAGCCGAAGTCCATACGGTCTGGTGAGGATTAGCAGCACTCCAGCTTCCGTTATAGAAGTCTTCTATCGAATTGCCGTCGTGACTGTATTCTGCCTCGTCAGTAGCTGATGCGAGCATTGCTCCGCTGAGGTTTCCCCAGTCAGTATCTATATCGTTATAGATCTTTGCCATGAAGCCACCCACATAGCTGAATGAACGCTCAATATACTCTTTGTCGTAAGCTGTGTACTCATGGTAATCCATCTTGTTGCAGGATGAGAGCACCATCGCAAAGAGAGCGATTATTATTACTATTTTATTCAGTTTCATACCTAATTATTGTTAGAGATTTTATACATAATTAAATATCAGAATGTCAACTGAGCACCTATCTGCAGACTGCGTGTCAGCGGTTGTGCTACACCGTAAGAGGCAGCATCACCATTCTTGAGGTCGTCAATAGTGAAGAGATCAATGCCACGTACATAAATCTTTGCCTTGTTAATGAAGCCAGTCTTAGTCAACAGACATTCCGGCAGATAGTAGTACATTTCAACGTTACGCAGTTTGAAATAGTTGCGAGAGAATATATTCAGCGTACTTGTCTGGTCGTTATTGGCATTTGTTGCAGTAGATAGACGTGGGAAGAGTGGGTTGGCTGTGTTGCCACGTTCTTCAGACCATGAATTTTCATAGAGATATTCTGACAATGTGTTGGTGGCAACTGCTGAACGGAACATACCATTAGTGTTTTTGATACCAGTCCAGCCACCTACACCTTGGAATACAGCGTCCAGACCGATGCCTTTCCATTCTGCACCAAGATGGAAATTATAGACTGTCTCAGGACAAGATGCGCTCTTGCCGATAGCCTTGACATCGTTTGCATCTACAATACCGTCGCCTGTGATGTCTTGATATTTTACATCACCCGGACGTATGGTTGTGAAGCTCTGTACTGGCAGGCCATGTGCTTTCATCTCTTCTGCAGATATGATTCCATCCTTGTCGGTGTCTTCATCCTTTGAGAAGAATCCGTTGGCTACATAACCGAACACCTGACCGCGACTATAGCCTGTGCGTACAAGATTGTCGTGAAGACGTGGCTCTTCAGCCTGGTCCTTAATGGTGTTGCTCATGAAGTTGATGTTGCCACCGATGTTGAATGTCACCTCGTTCCACTGCTTAGAATAGTCGAGAGCAACCTCAAAACCGCTACTGTTCATCACACCGACATTCTCATAAGGAGCCGTCAGACCGAACACTGAGGTGTAAGAGCCTGATGTAGAGCACCAGATGTCATAACGATGCTGATAGTAGTAGTCGAGTGCTACATTGAGGCTTCCGAACAGTGTAGCATCTAAACCTACGTTGAACTTAGTGGCTTTCTCGCGGCCGAGGCTCTGTGTGGCAGCCTGTGCAATACCTGTATTGCCGAACTCAGTACCACTGCCAGTGCTGTCGAATGAATATGCCGGAGAACCGAATGCGTAGAACTGACGGTAGTATGTCCATACGTTATCACCTGGGAGGACATCAAGTTGCTGCAGACCGAATGATGTGCGCAACTTCAGGAAGTTCACCCACTTAGTGTCCTGCATGAACTTCTCATTATGAATGTTCCATCCAAGAGAAGCAGTAGGGGAGAGACCCCATTTGCTGTCTGGAGCAAGACGGCTTGAGCCTGAATAAATCAGCGCGACGTCAGCAAGATAGCGTTTATCATAACCATAATGAGCCATCAATGAATAGTTCTGGCGATAGACAGTAGTGTTTGTGCCAGTAGCATCATTATACTCATAATCGAATTTCAACTGTCCGTAAAGGTCGTTCTTACCGAAACTGCGGTCGTAGTTGAAAGCTGCATTGACGATACAACGACGAATCCAAGCATTGTTGTTTGCTGCAGTACCCATATTGCTGTTCGAACCACCCGTTGTGAGTGTTGCATCCTCTGGATTGACGATGCCACCCTTATAATCTTTCACTGTATAGAAACCATAGACGTAAGTCTTTGAGTGGTCTTCGTAGATGTTTGACCATGTGTCATATCCCACCTGTACGTTTGCACTCAGTCCAGGAGTGATGGCAGAGAGGTCTTGCTCCAATGCTACGTCAGCATAAAGAGCACGCTGATGATTCTTGTAATAAGCCGTACCGATGCTCTGAGCGACAGGGTTGTTGGTTGTATATACCGTGTTACCGCCCCATGTCTCATCGTCAATCCTTATTGGGAAAGCATTTGAAGGAACAGTATAAACCATATTCCAAAGGTCAGCCTGACTGCCTGGCTGTGACTGCTCTGTCAGCACACCGTAGATGTGTGTATGGAGCTTCGTCTTTGCAGACAGGTCAATATCCATATTTGAACGGAGATTGGCACGTGTATATTTGTCCTGTGTGGAATATCCATCTCCGTTTGCCGTAGGGTTACCGATGAAACCCTTGTCAGTCACCAGTTGGAGATTAGTGTAGTAACGGAAGTTTTTGCTACCGCCCTTGAACTCAAGATTGAAACGGTTGTTGTGAGCGACATTACGGAAAGTCTCACCCACCCAGTCCACATTCGGATAGTAAAGAGGATTGCTGCCATCTGCGTATGCGTTTATCACAGCATCGGAATAGATGGCTTTCTCACCTTGATTACGATATGCCTCGTTCACTGCTGATGCATAAGTGGCAGCATTGACAAACTTAGGCTTTTCCGTAAGATAACTGAACGTATGGTCGTAAGAGAATGTAATAGACCTACTGTTGTAGCTACCATGTTTAGTCTTGATGAGTATTGCACCGTTAGCACCTTTATATCCGTAGAGTGCAGTTGCTGCAGCATCTTTGAGAATCTGTACGCTCTCCACATCTTCAGCAACGACATTGTCAATATCGCGCTCAATACCATCTACCATGATGAGTGGAGCAGTACCATTGAGACTCTGCAGACCGCGCACATAGAAAGAAGGGTTGGCAACCATATTCAGTCCGGAGCCTTCAAGTGCTACGAGGCCGTTGCCCTGACCGAGAATACTGTTGCCTATGTTGCGACCACCGCGTTTGTTGACATCCTTTGTCGTGATGACGCTGACGGCAGCCGTTGACTCCTCGCGAGTAAACTGCTTGTTGGCACCTATGTCAACCAACTGGTCCTTCATCGCTACAGAGTCAATTATGTCATATTGTGCCATTGCCGGCAGGCAGATGCCTGCAAGCAATGTCAGCATTAATATTTTCTTTGTTTTCATATACCTTATTATTTATATATATAAAAGCTTCTGTTGAAACAAACTAGTTTATGACTCTTCAGGCTTATCACCATCCAGGATTCTGGACGAGACCGTAACCCTTATTCATTTCAGCCTGTGGCAGTGGGTCAAGAAGCCATTTCTGTACATCAGTACTCTTTGGGTCTTTCCCCCATAAATAACGGCTGTAGCCTGTGATATCAACAATCTTATTCAAGAAGTCCAGAGGTTGAGTGGATGTAGGATCGTTATCACGGTCAGCACCTACCCATGCCTTGTCACGTGTTTGGAACACCTTACCCTGTTGAACAAGGCGGCGCTGATACAAAGCATGAAGCTGCTTTGTCATCCAGTCGGTACGCTTGTAACGTATCATGTCAAACCAACGTGCATTTGTCAAACCTAACTCACGTGCGCGCTCGTCAAGAAGTTCTTCAATAAACTCGTTTGACGTTGCGCCGTTTCCAAGAGCCACCGAAGTGGTGAGGGCTGATTCTGCTGTTGTTGCCTCATAACCTAATGCGCTACGGTTTGTTGAATTTGTCCAAACCACTTTGGCTGATGGCAGACCAACGCGTGCGCGTACAATATCAATCATCTCAACAGCCTTTGCCACATTTGGAGCAGAACGCATCACAAGTGCTTCTGCGTATGTGAGATACATATCGGCAAGTGAAAGTTCTACCCATTGGGTCTGATAGCGGTAACTGTCGCCATTGGTGTCACCCTGATAGCCACCTGCACCGAGATAGTACTTGTTGAAGCCATATCCAGAACCGAACATGGTGTTTTGCTGAGTGAGAACACCTGTTCCACCGTCATTTCCGTTATACCAAAGTTCCCATGCGAAACCAGATACACTTGCGCTTGTCCAGTCAAGGTTAATCTGCTGACCGTTTACGATACACTCTTCATAGAGGCGTGGGTCACGTGTGTGTATTGCGTTCAATGCACGTCCGGCAATGCTACCGCGTACAAACATCGTATGCAGACTCTTCTTGTTGTAAGTGATTTTACCCGTCTTTGAGTTTGTCTGGAAATTAGAAACTTCAGTATAAAGTTCTTCACCAGTCTTAGGGTCAGTAACGACATTTATATCTGGTTCAGTAGCATTATTCTTATATGTTTTTTTAGCAGCATTATCCCAATTGAATGGCTCGCCATCATAATATGGGAACTTTGCGACATATTCATGAGTAGGGCAGTATGCGTTACGTGGCACACTCTTTGAATACCATGAGTGCCAACCGTAACGTGCCGTTGCTGAGTTGTCGTAACCCATTACACGTACAGAGTGTAGCACCTCTGTGGATTCACGTAGGAAATAACCGCGTCTGTATGCCAGACGGAACTGAGGAACATTAGCCTCGGTACTTCCCTTCAAACCATCTGCTGTTACCAACTGATAATATCCGTTAGCATTCAAAGCATTGAAGAACTCATCACATGCTGTTGCAAAACGGTCCCAACGTGCTTGATACTGTGACGGGTCTGTGTACATGATAAAAGGTAATACCTCTTCCGGAGCACCCTCGTAATAAGGCTTGCCATCCTTTGGATTGAGCAAAGGAGATGCTGCAAACTGAAGTATCTTACACTTCAATGCCATGGCTCCAGCCTTCGTCCAGCGTCCGCTCATGTTCGTAGGGTCAGCTGTTACCCAAGGGAAATTAGATTCGTTGATAGCAGAATCCAACTGATTTACCATCCAATTGATACAGTTCTCTACAGAGTCACGTGGCATCTGTGCTGTTGCTTCTGATGCATCAAGAGCGTGATCTATGATAGGAATACCGCCGAAATGCTGGAATGTCTGCCAGAAATATGACACCATCAAGCAGCGTGCCTCGGATTTCAGTCTTGCTTTCTCATTGTTGTCCATCTCTGGCACCTTTCCTATGTTCTCCAAGAAAATCTGACTTGAACGGATGCCCCACCATTGGAATTCCTTATCAAAAGAATAGAGAGGACCATCCAAACCATCGTCACGGTTTACATAAGGAGTCATCGAACCGGTATAGTACTGTCCGTAAACGGCAGAACCATTCCAGAACTGATGCCAGCAGTCAGTCAAAGCATCCCACTTTCCTGCATACGGGTTGCTGGCGTGAGGAGCATACGTGCCACCATTTATATGTGGCAGGCCATAATATTGCTTGGAATAGATACCTACAAGGAACTGCCTTGCGTATTCCGGATTTCCAAACACAGTTTCAATCGTTGCAGTCGAACTTGCTGCCTTATCAAGCGAAGCATCACCAAAGGCAACATCGTCAGTACAAGATGTAAATACTGAGCCGAACATAATCAGTCCTACTGCACCATATAATATCTTATTAAGTTTCATACTTTTCATATTTTAATTTGCTGATTAGGATTTCAATTGGTCAAAGATTAAAAACCTACATTAAGACTGATAGTGTATGTACGCTGCAGAGGATATGAAGGAGCATTTGAAGCTGTTGTTTCCGGATCACCCCATGTGTAAGGAGTGAAGGTCAACAGGTTGTAGCCAGAAAGCGTTACTTCAAACTTGCTCATACCTAAACTCTTGAACCAGTTGTTATTGAAGTCATATCCGATTGAGAGAGTCTTCAAACGGACATAACTTGCATCTTTCTCATAGAGGTCTGATGCAGCATAGTTCTGATTTGCATTAGTCCATGTTGCACGCGGATACATCGCACTCTGCGATTCATTGATACCAGGTGTCCATGTGTCGTCAACGTGATATTGCAACAGACCACCCTGTGTGGTATTTGATGAACAGTAATATGGCTGACGGAATACGTCAGTGATATAACGTGTGACATTCCAAGCACCAGTCATCTGTGCGTTGAAAGTCAAACGTTTCCATGCGAAACCGAATGTCAAACCTGACATCATCTCAGGGTCGTCAGTGAATCCGTAGTCACGTGACATATCGCTCTCGTCAATCTTTCCGTTCTTGTCAAGATCAACGTAAACGCAATCACCCGGCTGGATGTTCGGTACAAGTTGAGTAGGGAAGTCTGTTCCGAATGTTGCCTTGTACTCATCCTTTGTCTGTTCTCCTTCGTAATACTTCCAGAACTTATACATAGAACGCGCGCCTATGCGATGACCTTTCATATATTGATATTCGTTGGTCTGCGGAGCTTCTTTCATCTCAATAATTTCATTCTGGTTGTATGAGAAGTTCAGCTTAGCCCAATAACGGAAATCGTTGCCTATTCTGTCCTGCCAGTTTACAGATGCTTCCCAACCCCAGCTCTTTGTCTCACCTGCATTGGTGTAAGGCACGGTAAAACCGATGATTTTTGGAGCTGTACCATCCCGGAGAAGGATGTCTGTACGATGCTCATGATAGTAGTCGAAAGATGTGCGGAGACGATCGTTGAAGAAGTTGAGGTCAAATCCGTAATCCTGCTTGAAAGCTTTTTCCCAACCTATGTCAGGATTGTTCTTTGCTGATTCGTATGCACCGAGCAATACATCTGGGTCAGTAGAGACAGAACCATAACCAAACTGATAAGCATAAGTGTTTGTCAATGGGTCAGTCAATGCGTTTGTTTCCAGACCGTCAGAACCTGTGATATATGGGTCAGCAAGATACATGAAACGTGTTCCTGTGTTTGTCTTGTCATTACCGACAAGTCCCCATGATGCACGTAGCTTGAAGAATGAGATAGTGTTCTTGATTGACTTCCAGAATGGTTCTTCACTGATAATCCATCCTACTGAACCTGCTGGGAATGTACCGAAGCGTTTGCCAGGGGCAAAGTTCTCAGAACCATTGTAACCAATGTTGAATTCTGCCAGATAGCGGTTGTTCCAGTCGTATGTTGCACGCCCTACGAGACCTACATAACCACGAGGGACATCAGGATAAGAACTAGAATAGTAATATTGTTTTGACTGGTTGTACAAGAGCAATGCACTTACATTATGCTTTCCGAATGTACGCGCGTAATTGAAACTTGCTTCCCAATACCAATCACGAGCCTTGCCTTGTGATGCGCTGTAAGACGGGTCTGTATCATTACCAATCTGACGGTATGCCAGGAATGGTGTGCCATCAGGATTATAAATGATATTACCTTCTTCGTCATACTGTACGATAGGGTTGAAAGTAGCTACGCCACAGTTGCCCTGCTTGTTTACGGTAAATGCAGAGTTGTATGAACCTTTTGCCTTAAAAGAAAGTCCCTGTGTGATGAAATCAAGCTTTTGGTCAAGAACGAGGTCCATCTGCATCTTATTATTATTGGTCTGCATGAAACCATTTCCATAATAAGCCATACCAGAACCTCCGAGGAACGGAAGATTCAAACCATCAGTATAATCCGTTGTCGTATAAACCATTCTTCCGTCAACGATACCCGGACTTGAGAATGGTGTTGCATAATAGATGTTCTTAATCATACCAGCAGAACCCTGACCTGTATAAGGCTTGTCTGCATCGTTCACATTACCTGCAACATTGAATGAGAGGGTTGTTGTCTTCGTTGCCTGAAGGTCGAGGTTAGCACGGTAGTTGAAACGCTGATACTGATATCCGTAATCATATCCGCGGTCGAACTCCTTGAACAGACCACCCTGTGAGAAGTAACCGAGTGAAACGAAGTATTTTACCTTATCAGTACCACCTGAGATGTTGACATTATGTTGTTGCTGCAATGTCACATCTTTCATAATGTAATCTGCCCACATCGTAGATGGGAAACGAATAGGGTCATTACCAAGGGCAAACTTTTCAAGAATAGCATTTGAGAAAGAAGGAGCGAATGGATTCTCTTCCTGCTTCTCTTTTGACATCATCAGCCAATCATTGTATTGCATCTGGTTGTAGAAGTTTGCATAATCGTAAGAACTTGCCTGCTCAACCATCTTCGTAGGGGAAAGTGCTGAGAAAGATGTCGAAACATTGATGCGTGCTTTACCCTCCTGTCCGCGCTTGGTCGTGATAAGGATGACACCATTAGCACCGCGCACACCGAATACGGCAGTTGCAGATGCGTCTTTTAATACTGTTATTGACTCAATTTCGTTCGGGTCAATGTCGTGCATCGAACGCTCTACACCATCCACCTGGATGAGAGGCGTAGAATCGCCCCATGTGGCTTTACCACGGACGAAAATCTCAGCAGCATCAGAACCCGGCTCACCAGAGTACTGAACCGTGGTGATACCTGACAACTGACCACCGAGAATGTTATTTACTGAGCCCACGGACGTGCGAACCAGATCCTCTGACTTGATGCTTGAAATAGCACCTGTCACTGTCACCTTCTTCTGCACACCATAAGCCACTACTTCAACTGCTTTCAGCATCGTGGAGTTTTCTGTCAAAGTGACAGTCATACCGTTTCTTGCTGTTACAGTCTGAGGCTCAAATCCCACATAAGAGATTTGTAACTTAGCTCCCGGCTTTACATTGAGTTTGAAGTTACCATCCATATCGGTAACTGTGCCAACGCCTTGAGAGCCAACTACCATGATGCTTGCACCGATTACTGCTTCGCCTGCATTGTCCACCACCTTACCACTCAGCGTGTGCTGCTGAGCAGCTGTCTGCTGAATAGCGAAAGGAGAGAACAAAAGCACTGCACACAGCACTCCTGCTAACATCCACTTTGTTTTGTGTAGTTTTTTAAGATACATAAATTCTAATAGTTAATTGTATATTTGTTAATAATAGTTTCTTAAATCGTACAAATATAACACTTAATAAATAAATGTTGATAATTATCAATTGGCTATTAACAATATTTAACTATAAAAGAGCGCCTGTTCATTTGGACAAACACCATTTTAAGATACCGAACTTTCTAGTTTCCGTCAGGTTTTCTTGTATCAGAAAGGTCAGACCAGCACCAATGAAAAGAAGCAGGGGAATCAGGTGTTGAAGCATCGAAATGTGTCCATTTTATGCGTAAATGTGATAAAAGGTTATTTACTGATGGAATCGAGATATTATGCAGACCTTCAATCACCATTTTTGCTACTTCATAAGCACCGTAAGGATTGAAATGCGTGTTATCGGCAAGAGTCGAAGATTGTCCGCGAAATGTCCCTGCCGAATAGTGAACGAGTGACTTTTTGCTTCCTTCTGCACCAAGTGCCTGGTAGAAGGTGGTAGTCATAGAGGTCAGGTCTATACAAGGGACGTTTTCACGCTCTGCAATACTGCGCATTGCTGCTGGAAATTCACCATGAGTGGAACGAATAGTCTTTCCGTCATCTTCAAAGAAACGCCGTTGCGTAGGGGTGCAGAAGATGATATCTGCTCCGCATTGCCTGACGCGGTCAATGAAAATCTTTAGGTTATAAATATAATGGTACCATGCCCCATCACCTGGCAGGTGCTCTTTTTCATCGTTATGTCCGAATTCACAGATGACGATATCTCCAGCACGAAGATGACTGCATACCTGTTCCAGACGGTTGCTTGCTATAAAGGTGCGTGCTGTGAGTCCGCTTTCGGCATGATTGGATATGCAGACCTTATCATCAAACCAGCATGGAAGCATCTGTCCCCATGAACAATAAGGGTCGTAAGGCTGGTCGGTAACCGTTGAGTTCCCGCAGAGATAAACGGTCTGTGCCGTTGTGTCCGGCTCAATGACGATACGGGTAACGGCTGGCGATGCAGCAAATTCAAGGTCAAGTGAGTCGTTCCACGTCTTGTAATCACGTTCACGGTCTTTTATTTTCACATTCAACTCCTTATTTATATAAGGTGTACGTTTGTTTACACAAAATGAGATTTGTCGCTGTTCCCGTTTCTTTGTTGTAACTCGTTCTAGCATCAGACGTCTGTTTTCTGCTCTGACTACAGTTTCCGCAGCACGTTCTGGCGAACCGAGAGTTAGGGTGACGCGGTAGTTTCCGTCAGGCACCTGCACTGCGAAATGTTGTGGACGGTTGATATTTACATTGAAAGTCTGAGCCTGAAGCTTTGCTCCGCAAGTCAGCAGGTATAGACAAACGAGACAGATGATACGTTTCATTTTTGATTCTGTTTTAGATATTTCTTTAATGCTTTTTCGGAAATGACAAGTTGTCCTAACCCCATCTGGCGCAAGCCATTTGCTATATTTACGGCATTCAGTCTTGCTCCTTTTATTGAATTGTGTGTGTGGTCATGACAGTAATATGCTTTTGCCTGTTCCTTGCCTATCTTGTCAAGAGCATCGGCTGTGATATTGTGAAGGTCGAGAAAAAGTACATTTTCTGTTTCGGCAATCTCACGATACCATTTGCCATAGGTGTCATTACGGCGTTCTATGTGTTTGTCATCAGGCCATTCGTTACGTGGGGTGAGGCTTACTAGAACTGGTGTTCCTCCTTTCTCGCGTACGTCATGAATGAAGCGACGCAAATACCAACCAAAACTATATACCATCTCGTATTCACCATCTAATGCACGCTTATAGACGTGGCATGTGTCTTTTGAGAATGGCAATGTGCCACGGTCTTTTCCTTTGCCGATTTCCCCGATATCGTTATGCCCGAATTCAATAAGTACGATGTCGCCAGGCTGTATGGTGTTATAGACAGCATCCCATCGCCCTTCGTTTAGATAACTGCGTGTGGAACGCCCTGCTTTTGCACAGTTCAGCGGTGTACATGCAAGTGTGTCGAATACCTCATTTGCCAGTTGTCCCCATCCCACCATATCGCTCTTACCGTCAATCTTGACGGTAGAGTCGCCGGTGATAAACACAATGGGTTTACCACTCTTTCTCTGCACTGGAAGCGTTTTGGGTGTGAGTGGGTTTAGAAATTCTTTCAGAGGTACATATCCTTCGCCTTGCGTGTTCGGATCTGGTTCGGTGGCATATTGTATTGCAAGAGCCGCTGAATATGCGTTGTTTTCAGCACCGAAACGGGAGGTATGAATCTTGTCGAGTGAAGTAAACATATAGTCGGTTTTCCAATGCCCGAAGTGTTCCATGCGTTCAGCAGATATGCCTTCAAGATCAATCCAAGGCACCTGCATTTCTTCTGACACGGCTTTTCCCCATGCTGTGAACGTTGTCAGTTTGCGTGTGATACGTTTTTCATTATCCCATGAATTACGCGGTGTGAGGGACGACAAAATAGGGAATGCACCCTTTGCGCGTACATCCCGTATGAACATACGCATATATTCTCCGTATGAACGTATGGTGTCTTGTCTGCCGTTCCATGCCTTATTGCGTGCGTCATGGATGGTAACGAAAAGTGCGGTGTCGGCTTTTATTCCCGGAATTGATGCGCGTGCCGTCCATGTGTCGTATGGTCCGTTATCGTTGTGCCCCAGTTCGATAAGTACATAGTCGCCTTTTTGGACACCTTTCAACACGTCTTGCCATAAATCATTATAGAATGTGCGTGAAGACGTGCCACCTAGGGCGTGGTTCTCCACCGTAATACGGTTCTTGTCAAACCATTGCTGCATGAAAGCACCCCATCCCCATTGTCCGTTTGAGCCGTCACCTTTCGTTCCTGTGCGCATCGTGCTGTTTCCTATAAGGAACAATACCGGATTATTGCCACGGCGTGATGAACCCGCTATCGGGCGTGCATATAGCGATGCTCCTGCTACAATGCTTTTAATACTATCAAGAGTACGATCATCAACTTTATTTACGTCCTCCATACCACCGAGACGGAATCGGTCTTCATTCTCGTTTTTTATGCGTTCATTCATTACGGCATCGCTCCAGCTCTGCAAGCGCATATATTCTTCTTTCGTCAGACGTAGGAAAGAGCCATGCTGTGGCCCGTTTACTCCAATTATATCCTGTGGAGAGTGGAAATTGCGCAGATATTTATCTGCACGGCAAATTCGGTAATGATGTGGACGAGAGGAATACTCTTGATAACCTATTATCCATGTGCCGTCAGGAGCAGGAAAAGCAGAAGGTCCCTCACATTTCTTATTACCCTCGAAATTAATGAAGTCAGCATCATTCGGCATCGGCCAAGGGCCATGCAGCGTGTTGCTTACAGATGAGAATATGCCTGGCTTTCCGCCTTCTTTCTTTATCATCATGTGGTAACGCCCATCGGCAGGCACATAGTTGATGTCGGCATCAATAGTGGCATATCCCCAGTCAAAAAGCAGACGTGGCTGCGTGAGATGGGTAAACGACTCATCGGCATAGCAGTAATAGCAACGGTCATAATTCTCCTCATCGCGGTTCAGCATGGAGAAATAAATCATATATCCTCCCCTCTTTCCGTTTCCCCATTTGTAATCAGAATCCCAAAATATCTGTGGTGCCCATACTCTTCTTACCTTACTCCAGTCCTTATATACTGATTGTTCGGGATGGTCGCAGAAGATAGAAGGACCTTTGCGAAAATCAAATGTCTTGCTCTGCCAGTTTATCAAGTCATCGGATGTATAAAGGTCAATGCCGAAATTCGCCCAGCGTTCTGGTTTGTGTAATGACTTTTCTTTTGCAACCTGCATATCTGTCGTGACCATCAGGTAGCCACTTCCATCATGCTTTCGACAGATAAAAGCATCGCGCGTACCTCCTTCTATCCTTGCATGCTCTGAAGCACTAAAGATGGAATCACCACCGAGCAGGTCGTGATAGTTTACCCCATCGCGACTGAGGGCATAGGCTGTCCACTCCCCATGGTCGCTCATGTGGCAATATAAATATCCATAATCACCTTGCTGCAGGTTTCCAATAGTTCCTTTATGACGATTTACACCACTGGCAGATAGTGATAAGAGCATCATAAATGTTATTGCAAGAATAGGTGGTCTTCTCATATGTTTCAATTATTGAATGTTATTTATAGGGTGTTGATGAAATCAGTACTGACATAATTCTCTATGCTGTGGCATACAGCCTGTGAAAAGCGTTGGGCAGTTGCAATCAGTTGCTCCCAGTCAGATGGTGAAATATAATTATTGTCTTTGCCCTGTTTGTATAATCCGTAAAGGAAGCCGGCATTGAAATTGTCTCCGGCACCAATCGTACTTACAATAGCATCGTTTGATGTGTGGACATCAAACATTAATGGGTCTTCGTCAGGTGATGTAAATACTTTTACAGGTTTTGCCCCATCGGTGATGATAAGGGTTTTGCAGAAAGGTTCAACGTATTTTCTGTATATCTCTGCCATGTCGGACGTCCCGTACATTATTTGGAAATCATCCGACGAGCCACGCACTATTGATGCCATCCTGTAGTTTTCCTCAATGTTTGGCATTATCACAGGCAGGTCTTTCAGATGCGGACGGCGGAAGTTGACATCGTAATAAAGCATTGCTCCGGCATCGTGTGCCATGTGGAGAAACTTTGACGTTAAGGGGCGTATCATTGGGTTTACAGCAAAGAAACTGCCGAACAGGACAAGGTCATCTCGTGATACTTTCGGAAACGTATCAGGTATGGAAGCGTTTTCGTGGTCTTTATAAAAGGTATATTCGGCATCGTTGTTCTCGTCAAGGAAAGCAAGTGAGATGTGTGATTTTGTACCCTTGTTTACCGTCATGTAATCCGTAGAGATATTATTATTGCGAAGGAAGGATATTATCATCCGTCCAATACGGTCGTCTCCAGTCTCCGAAATGAACAGCAAGTCTTTTCCGATGGTGCGCCCGAGAGATATCATTGCATTATACGTACTACCTCCTGCCACAGCCCGTTGCGGTTGGTTGTCGCGGAAGATAATGTCGTAAACGGTTTCCCCTATACCGATGATTTTCACAGTTCAGCCTTTATCTTGTTAATCATTTCCTGATATTCTTCATCGGACAGATACACCTCCCCCGGGTTCATTCGGAAGATGCCACCATAATCCGGTCCGTCAACATATTTCGGTGCAAGATGAAAATGCAAGTGAGAGAGTTTATCGCTGAAAGCACCATAGTTGATTTTCTCAGGGTTGAACACGCGTTGCATGGCGCGTGTCACGTCCGCTACGTCTGCCATGAAAGCATTACGCTCTTCTTCCGTGAGTTCATTCAAATCATTGACGTGCCCGTTGTATGCCACCAGACAACGTCCGCGATAGGTCTGTTCCTTAAAAATGAAAGCGCGTGATACCCGCAGAGTTTTAATCTCAATCATCAGGTCGTGTAAGGTCTGATTGTTCTGGCAATAAAGACAATCTTTTGGATCGCTGTACATAATCAAATAGTTTTTAGTTTTTATGTTTTGAAATAGGTTCGCAGGTCACATCAACCCCGAGTTTGCGGAATATCTTTTGATCCACCTCGCTTAACATTACGGTGCAGTGCAACTGACAGCCCTGCAGTTGTGGCAATACCGCAAGTGCACGACGGCAGTTGTCGTCTTTCAAGCTGAGCATCGAAAGTGCTACAAGCACTTCGTCCGTATGCAAGCGTGGGTTCTGCCCATGTAACAGACCGACTTTCGTGGCTTGTATTGGTTCGATCATCTCCTGAGGTATGAGTTTTATGGAGTGGTCGATTCCTGCAAGATGTTTTGTAGCATTCAGGATGAGTGCAGCACAAGGTCCGAGCAATGCGGATGTTTCTGCACTGATAAGTGTGCCGTCAGAAAGTTCGATGGCAGCACTTGGCACTCCAGACTGCTCTTTCCTCTTGAGTGCAACCTCAACAGCATGGCGGTCCTTGCGTTGCAACTGCATCTGTTTCATCAGCAGTGATATGGTGCCAACTTCGCGTTCTGTTGCCTTGTTTGCTGCAAGATTGCATAATGCCGAATAGTATCGGCGGATGATTTCTGCACGTGATGCCTCGTTGCAGACTTCTTCATCTGAGATACAGAAGCCTATCATGTTCACTCCCATATCGGTAGGCGACTTATATGGGTTCTCGCCATATATGCCTTCAAAGATTGCGTTCAAGACAGGAAATATCTCTATGTCGCGATTGTAGTTGACTGCCGTCTTGCCATAGGCTTCCAGATGGAAGGGATCTATCATGTTTACGTCATGCAAGTCGGCTGTTGCTGCCTCGTATGCCATATTCAAAGGGTGCTTCAATGGCAGGTTCCATATAGGGAATGTCTCAAATTTTGCATATCCTGCCTTCACGCCACGCTGGTATTCCTGATATAACTGGCTTAGACAGACAGCCATCTTTCCGCTTCCGGGGCCCGGAGCTGTGACCACCACCAGTGGGCGCGTTGTCTCTACAAAGTCATTTTTCCCGAAGCCCTCATCCGAGTCTATCAATTCCACGTTCTCGGGATAGCCCTCTATCGTATGATGGTAATATACCTTTATGCCCTGACGTTCAAGATAAGTGCGGTATTGGTCAGCACCCGTCTGTCCGTCATAGTGGGTAATGACCACTGATGAGACGAGGAATCCGCGCGATATGAATTCATCACGCAGTCGCAGCAGGTCAGCATCATAAGTGATGCCAAGGTCGCCACGTATCTTGTTCTTTTGTATATCTACGGCACTGATTACGATGATTATCTCTGCTTCGTCGCGCAGTTGACTCAGCATCCGCAGTTTCGTGTCAGGTGAAAATCCCGGCAACACCCGCGAAGCATGGTAGTCGTCAAAGAGTTTGCCCCCGAACTCCATATACAGTTTGTCACCGAAGCGTGCTATGCGTTCCTTGATGCGTTCCGACTGTATCCGCAGATATTTCTCGTTGTCAAATCCTAATGCTTTCATTTCGGTTTGTTGTTCTTGAATGTATATTGTCCTTTATTCTTTGTTGTCCAATGGTTTATGGCATGTGCAGGACAATGGTGATAGCATGCCATACAGTTTGTGCAGAGCCCACAGCGTTTCCACATCGGTGTACTGTCGCTACGCATCACGATATTTCCCACAGGGCACACCTTTGCGCATAAACCACAATGCAGGCAACGTTCTGTGTCCACGCGGAAAGGTTTGTCGGTAATCAGCATGCGATTGAACGGTATTCCTAACACGTAGGTCAGTATTATAGGAAAGAAACCTTTTTTCAGGTGCTTCACGCTTTTTTCTTTCTTTATATCTTCAATGTATTGGATAAGGTCTCTTGTAGCTCTCTCTATTTTGCATTGTTCTTTTAGGGGTTTATCCGTGTAGAAGAAAGGCAGACAGACGTAACTCTCAGGCATGATGAGTGTGAAAGCAGCATCAAGCGTGAGCCCAACCATCTCCATGTCGTTCTTTAGTATATGCATCGCTTCGCCGATGCTGTCGCCGGCTGTCATCACGCAGAAGCAGTAATGTTTTCCTTTGGCATGAAGAAGACTCACGAACTTTCGTACAATCATCGGTGGCATCCAGCCGTGAACAGGGCATACGATGCCGATGCGCTCACCGTCTTTGATATCTATAGTGTCGCCCTTAAGCACTTTGTCACCTATCGTGCAGAGCGTGTCGCCCAATGCCACCGAAATGGTTTCCGCTGCCCATCTTGAATTGCCTGCGCCTGAAAAATAGAATATCATAGACTGATTACTTGTTGACTCTTACTCCTACATATTGAAGAACTGCAGGAAAGCGCGACATACGTAGTCGTGGTCTTTTACGCATATCACTTCCCTGCATGAGTGCATTGCCCACATAGGATTGCCCATATCCACACCGCGCATAGGCAACTGTGCCGTTAGAATATTGCCTAACGTACTGCCACCAGCCATATCGGAATGGTTCACGAAGTACTGGCAAGGCACTTCTGCCTCGCGGCATATTTCCTGGAATATGGCAGAGCCCACAGCATCTGTCAGGTATTTCTGATTGGCATTTATCTTTATCACCGGTCCGTGACCCATCAATGGATGATTCGTAGGGTCGTGCTTTTCTGCATAATTAGGGTGAAGCGCATGCGCCATATCGGCACTTATCATAAACGATTTCTCAACAGCGCGATAGAAATCGCCGTCATCATCGCTGAAACATAATGATATCCTGTGCAACAGATTGCGCAGGATAGGGGAGGCGGCTCCCTGTTTTGTCCCGCTACCTGTCTCCTCATTGTCGAAAACGGCAAGCACCTGTGTGGCATCCGTTGTCTCGCTGTTGACGATTGCATGCAGACCAGCCTGCACCATTTCAAGATCGTCGAGCCGTCCGCAGGAAAGGAACTCGGAGTTCATTCCCACGAGTGTTGCTTTCTGTATGTCGTAAAGTGACAGGTCGAAGTCGAGTATGTCTTCCTCTTTACATGCCAGTTCGTCAGAAATGATGCCCAAAAGGAAATTGTCCTTTTCAAATGTGCTGTTTATTATGCCCAACACCGGTAGCATATCTTTCTGTTTCGATATTGCGTTGCCCTCGTTTACGGCACGGTTAAAATGTATGGCAAGGTGTGGAATGATGAGCAGTGGGCGTTCCACCTTTATGCGCCTTTCCACAGGATGCAGGGCATCTTCTCCTCTTAATACCACTCTGCCGGCAACCGACAGAGGACGGTCAAACCACGTGTATAGTATGGCACCGCCATAGACTTCCGTATTAAGGCGCACCACACCGCCCTCGCCTTTCATCTCTGCCTGTGGCTTTATGCGGAAACCGGGAGAGTCGCTATGGGCACATAGGAGACGGAACCCACTCTCGTGTGGCGCCATCTTCCCTACACGAAAGGCAAAGACGGCAGTACCGTTCTTCGTGGTATAGTATTGGTCACCTTCCTTCAGGCTTGGTATCACATCGCCAGAGTCGAAACGGATAAAGCCATTTTCCTGCAACGTCTCCTCCACATAACGGGCTGCCATAAAGTTTACCGGACTTGCATCCAGCATCTCCATAAGTTCGTGTATTCTTTCCATAGTCAGTAATTATTTTCTTTTGCGAAAGTACAACAAATTATGCACTTTTCATAAATGAATCTTCAATTATCAATTGTCAATTATCAATTATCAATTAATTCACTACCCTTCGCGTAGGAAGTCTAACGCCTCGCGTATTTCCTCATCGCTGGCGTCGGCATCAATGGTATATTCTCCTATATTCTTGAGAAGCACAAAACGTATCTTTTCCGTTGAGTTCTTCTTGTCATGACGCATAAGGGTGAGGAGTTCTTCGTAGTCATCGCAGGTAAAGGCGGGACGGTCGTAGTGCTCTGTGATGAAACGTACCGTTTGGCGCATACTATCCTGTGGAAAACGGCATTTCGTGCAACTCAGATATAATGCACACACTATCCCATATGCCACAGCGTAGCCATGTGAGAGTGGGGTAGAAGTCTTTGCCCTGCGTAGTGAAAGTGCTTCAAAGGCATGAGCAAAGGTATGCCCGAGGTTAAGTGCCTTCCTGCATCCGCTCTCAAAAGGGTCTGCATCAACGAAACGTTGTTTTATCTGCACGCTTCTCATGACCTTTTTCTGCCAACCGTCAGCATCTGCATTGAACGGGAAATCATCATTTATCATCTCTGCCAGATGCTGTGGACTGTCAAGCAGCGCATGTTTCAGCATCTCTGCCACTCCGCACATGATGGCGTGGAGGGGTAAGGTCTGCAAGAATTTTGCGGAAATAATAGTGGCAACGGGCATACGGAACGCTCCGATGTTGTTTTTCAGTCCAAGGAAATTGACTCCAGTCTTACCGCCGATAGAAGCGTCCACCATGGCAAGGAGCGTTGTGGGGATGTTGATGTGGTCAATACCGCGTTTGAACGTAGCCGCTGCAAAGCCACCTATATCGCTCACCATTCCTCCTCCTACATTTATAAGGAGTGAATGACGCCTCGCCCCACGCTCTTCTAACTGTTGCCAGATGTATTGCAACGTCTCAATGCTCTTGGCTGGTTCGCCCTCATCTATTGTGATGTTTTCACTGTTCTGCAATCCAAGTAAAGGCAGGCAGAGACGTGCGGTCGTCGCATCCGTGAGTGTAAAGATGCGGTCATACGATTTGCCTCTCAGCACGTCATCAAGTGTCTTCCTCAAGTCGGCAGTAGAAATAAGTTCGCTTTTCATAATGTTGCAAACTTACATAAAATCTTTCTATTTTGATTATCATTTCTGCTTTCACCACAAAACCAAAGTAATTTATATCGTGGATTCGGAATAAGTGATGCTCATTGTGGGGAATAAGTGTGGTATTTGTGGCGTTTTCTGGCGGAATAAGTGTTATTTATTGGGTCACTTTTTATGGAATAAGTGTATTTTACTTGCATAATTTATTTGTAATCATTAACTTTGCGCACAGATATTCAATAGTAGAAGTATGCTTGAACGAAAGTTTGCAAAATATATAGAGAATTTCTTGCGGACGGAACGTGATAAAATCCTTTTGGTAAATGGTGCTAGGCAGGTGGGAAAATCTTTTCTTATCAGGTACGTAGGCAAGAGACTCTATAAGAATTATGTGGAGATAAACCTCAAGGAGGATAAGGAAACAGACCACGTGTTTGCCGACGTTCGTTCTACAGGAGACCTCTATTTGCAATTGAGCAATTATGGTGTGAGCCTTGGCAACATCAATGATACGCTGATATTCCTGGATGAGATTCAGAGTTATCCACACTTGATGACGATGCTAAAGTTCTTGCGTCAGGAGGGGCGGTACCGTTTTATAGCTAGTGGGTCGCAGTTGGGGATAGCGCTATCTAATACACCTTCCGTTCCCCTTGGTAGCATAGAGGTGAAGGAGATGTATCCACTTGACTTTGAGGAATTCCTTTGGGCAATGGGGATAAGCGATGAATGGATAGAGGATGCACGAGAGCATTACCTCAGACAGGAGGCGTTGTCTATGGCTTCACATGAAAATCTGTTGAAGCGTTTTCAGTATTATCTGCTGATTGGTGGATTGCCTGAAGCTGTTAACTGCTTCCTTGAGGATAGAAACGTGATACGCGTGCGTGCGATACAGCGCAACATTCATGAACTATACAAGATAGACGCTTCGCAATATGATGAGGAAAATAAGTTGAAGATAAGACGTATCTACGACCTTGTGCCAAGCAATCTTGAGAACAAAAAGAAACGTATTGTCTATCAGCATATAGAAGACAAGAAAGGCAAGCGCTTTTCTGACTATGCCGATGAGTTCGAATATATCACGAACTCTGGTATTGCTCTTGAAGTCAAGGCTATCAGTAATCCTCATTTCCCACTGAAGGAATCTGAATCGAAGAATCTGATGAAACTGTATCTCAATGATGTAGGACTGCTCACGCAGATATTGTATGGCAACAATGTTAATGCGGTGTTGCAGGATATTCGCAGCATCAATCTGGGCACCGTGTATGAATCGGCAGTGGCACAGGAACTTCATGCACATGGCTTTCCGATGTTCTATTATGATAGCAAGAAGACGGGTGAGATAGATTTTATCGTTGATGATTACGACAACCTGACAGTCTTACCGTTGGAGATAAAATCAGGAAAGGACTATACGGTGCATAGCGCTTTGAGCAATTTTCTGAGTACTCCGCATTATAACATCCACCGTGCCATCGTATTCAGCAATGAGGGTAGGGTTTATGAAGACAAAGAAGTTGTTTATATGCCTGTTTACTACTGCATGTTCTTGCAGCATCCCGATGAGGTGAAAGAAAATGTAATATTACCAGAACTTGCACCTTTGAGATAATGATTCGATAATCACATTCTAATTCTAATGACTTAGTGTTTATTGTTGAAATTTGCGTGCAACGCCAAAAATGATGCCGACTTATACCTTATTATTTACACATGCGCGCGAGGTGTGGTGTCTATATGTCGCGCAGGGCACGGCTTCCCATCGCTCAGAGTTCTAGATATGGCGAGTGCTTGCTTTATTCCCATATTGAGTTAAGTGTCTTTATGAGCCTACTTAAACCTCAAGCGCAGGAGAGCTGTCTAACATATTAAGTGTTCGGACTCGAACATTTAAGATGTTAGACTTCGAACATTTAAGGTGTTGGACTTCGAACATTTAAGATGTTAGAGAGGTAAGGATAGGAAGACCTTTAGGTAAGCACCATTTGAGAGTGAGCGAAAGACAAGAAGCAAGTTATCACGCGATAAGTACGAAAGTCTGCGCGATGGGAAGAGAACTCCTGTCCGAGCGATTGAAAAGTTCAAAACGAGAATAAAGATTAGCAAAAAGGAGCAATAGAAAATGCAAATAAGCTTATAAGACCATATATACCGAAAGGGACTGATTTTAATGACATATCTGACATGTTTATCAAGAAAATACAGCATAAGATAAATACAAGACCAAGAAAGAAATTAAATTTTA
>JAGHTU010000054.1 GCA_018065185.1 Candidatus Equicola faecalis
TATTATTTCAATGGCGTTATCTCCGTGAACTTTGCCGGGTTTTCGGTAAACGCGAAATAATAGTTTATGCTTGTTTAATTAAATATGTCTATAAAATGTTATTTCTTCTCTAAATTGTTCTTTATTTGCTTTGTATTGTTATTTAAGTTTCTATTTTGAGCATCTGCTCATTTGCAAAGATAATTAAAAAAACTTTTTTCTTAAGGCTTTTGCAATTTTCTTTATTTCTTAATCGCCTTCCCCTAGTAGGCCTCATAGAGGAAAAAGTGAGTGAGTGAAACAATATAAATCTTCCAGTCTTCCAGTCTTCCAGTTGATTTTTTGACTATGGTACTTTTTCTCATACTCTTATAACTTATTAATATATAGATAATTATATATAAAAATAAGGTAAAATGAAGAAAATAGGGTATATTAATTTTTAATTGGAAGATTGGAAGATTGGAAGATTGAAAGCAATTAGTTAATACATTTATTCATCTAAAAAGCATATTTACAATGAAATACGATATTTCAAATACACTTACCTCTAAGACGAAAACGCTCAAGAATGGACAAAACACATGATTTTTTTTCTTCTACAAGGCATCAAAATATAGGTAAACTCTCCCATTAGGGTGCTTTTACCTATTGTTTAAGCACAAATACATGAATTTTGATTTTTGCATTAAGTTTGTCGTTTGATAGGGCAATCTTGCATTTCTGCACACCTCATCTCAAAAAGTGGGGGTAACAAAGGCCAATTGACACATCTAATTGAAGCCATTTGTCGCGATTTTCGCACACATGATGAAACGGAGTAGCAGAGACTAGCCGAGCCTTGTTTTCTCTACCTGCCTTACACCTTATCGCGCAAAATCATCCCAAATCGCGAACTATCGCGCACTATCGCGCACTTGCCATTGCCATGGTGCTGTATCTTTGCCTGTACGATATCATCATGATGAAACTGAAAAAAAGTGTTCTTTGACTTACTGGTACAAAACAAAAAAGTCATCTTGCTCTATTCTGACCGCCATTGTGCGCTTTGCCTGTGGAGAAAAATCAAACGCACAGGTGTGACAATTCTTCCCAACGAGTGAGGCAAATCAACTTGACGAGTGAGGCAAATCGACCCAACGAGGTGAGCCTTTCCACCCATCGCGTTGGGCTCCGCTAATGCTCGCGTCAAGTTCTTCTAACGCACGCATCAAGAAGCGACAGATTAAGAAATGCCTAACCTTGCTTTAAGTTGTGCAGAAAGACTGCGACGGATAGCCAAACGCATTTCACACGTATTGTCAAAAGTCTGCGAGATGATACGCGGATTCATGTCCTTTATCACTTTCATTACGTCATTCATCTCAATATAAGAAAAATGATGAGTGATGATGTCTTCCACAAGACGTTCTTCCACCTGCGAATCTGCAATAGCCAAACGTGCTGCCTCACGATAGGCAACTATAAGACCGCTTGTGCCAAGATTGACTCCGCCATAATAACGGACGACTACGACAAGAATATCGGTAAGACCATTAGAGTTTATCTGCCCCAAGATAGGTTTACCGGCTGTGGATGAAGGCTCGCCGTCATCGTTTGCTCGAAACTCCTCACGCTCTGCTCCAAGCATATAGGCATAGCACACATGACGGGCATCGTAATACTTTTTCCTGTATCCTGCGATAATCTCCTTTATCTCATCCACCGTTTCAACATGATGAGAAAAGGCGAAAAACTTACTACGCTTTTCCGTGTAGTAGCCCTCGCCTATCTTATTCCCTATGGTTAGATAAGTATCGCTCATAGCCTCCTCTATTTCTCTCCCCGAAGAGAGAGTTTTGTTTTATTACAGATTTCTTTTTGTTTCTTATCGCAAAGTAAAATTTCGCTACTTAATGTTTCACGCAGAGGCGCAATCTACGATTGCTACGCAAAGAGGCAAAAAACATTTTGCCTTTATTGTTAGCCTTATTCTTATACTTATCCATTTATATTAAATTCTCATTATCATTCTAAAAAATCTCTGCGTAGCACCTAAAAGGTGCGACTCTGCTCCTTGCGTACAAATCTCGAGCCATCTCGAGATGGCTTGACGGAAAGTATATGCCTTTAGCAAGATTACTTGCAGAAAGGGATATACTTTCAGGCAGAACCTCACTTGAGGCAAGATTTGCTCTGCGAGAAAAACAGAGAATTTATAACGCTCTTAATGTCTTTCAACTCTTAGGAGAGTTTATGGATGATGAGTCCGCTACGGAGTTTTGGCTCGAACCACGTTGCCTTTGGTGGCATAATCTTACCCGAATCAGCAATATCCATAATCTGACTCATCGACACAGGATAAAGCGCAAGTGCAGCACGCATCTCGCCCGAATCGACACGGCGTTTCAGTTCGCCCAATCCACGCAGCCCCCCTACGAAATCTATACGTTGCGAGGAACGCAAGTCGCCAATCTCCAGTATTTCATCCAGTATCAGACGTGAAGATATGTCAACATCCAGTACGCCAATAGGGTCGCTATCGTCATATGTTCCCTGCTTTGCATCCAGATGATACCATTTCTCGTCAAGATAAAGTGAGAACTGGTGCAAGTGCTGTGGTTTCATGCTTTCTGCATCCCCATCAGGGAGGGGCGTAAGCGTGAAATTCTTTTCCAACGCATGAAGGAACTCTGCGGATGTCATGCCGTTTAGGTCTTTCACCACACGGTTATAGTCAAGAATGGTGAGTTGCGATGCAGGGAAGCAGACAGCCATGAAATAGTTGTACTCCTCATCGCCACGATGCTGTGGGTTAAGACGTGCCTTCTCTGCTCCCACAAGGGCAGCAGCAGCACTACGATGATGACCATCAGCAATATACATGTTCGGTATGCGTGCAAACTCGTCCGTTATCGCCTTTATGTCCTCATCACCTGAGATTACCCAAAACTTATGCCCGAAGCCGTCAATAGGAGCAATAAAATCATATTCAGGTGCGGTCTTTGTGTATTTCGCGATGATATTAGCCAGAACAGCATCGTCTTTATAGGCAAAAAACACCGGCTCGATGTTGGCGTCATTCACGCGGACATGCTTCATGCGGTCTTCCTCCTTATCACGACGTGTGAGTTCGTGCTTCTTAATGCGTCCCGTCATATAGTCGTCCACATAAGCGCAAACAACAAGACCGTACTGCGTCTTGCCATTCATCGTCTGGGCATAGATGTAGTATTGTTCTTTATTGTCTTGGACAAGCCAACCCTCGTCTTGGAACTTCTGGAAATGCTCTGCGGCACTCGTATAGACCTTTTCGTCGTATTCGCTCGTGCCGACAGGGAAATTTATCTCCGGTTTGATGATATGATAAAGGCTCTTCTCGTTACTGCCAGCCTCGGCACGTGCCTCCTCAGAGTTCAGCACATCGTATGGGCGACTCTCGACTGCCTCCACCAAATGCTTCGGCGGACGAATGCCCTTGAATGGTTTTACTTTCATCTGTTCACCTGAAATTTCGTACAACCATCTTTGAAAAAAGCATTTATCTGGCGTGCTGCTGCTATACCGGCATTGGCGTTTGCTTCAGCAGTCTGCGCACCCATCTTCTTAGGAGTTGAGAAATAACGCCCTTCAAACTGGCGGAACTCTGCGTCACGCTCCGGCATGATGTCGGTTAGATATTTCAAATCGTCACGCTCTGCCAAAAGTGCAAGAAGTTCGGCCTCGTTGATAACCTCCTTGCGTGCCGTATTCACGAGTATTGCACCTTTCGGCATCTTACCCACCAGCGCACGATTGATACTATTCTTCGTCTCTGCCGTGGCAGGAATATGCAAAGAAACGATATCTGATGCTTCAAACAATTCCTCTTGCGAATCAACAGCCTTGACACCGGCAGCCTCAATAGCCTCTTTCGGGCAGTAAGCATCGTATGCCAAAACATCCATGCCAAAGCCCTTGGCGATGCGTGCCACATTACGACCTACGTTGCCGAATGCCAAGATGCCGAGTTTCTTACCCATCAGTTCGCTACCGCTCTTACCATTATAGAAATTGCGTACAGCAAACACGAGCAGACCGAACACGAGTTCTGCCACAGCATTTGAATTCTGCCCCGGAGTATTCTCTGCCACCACCTTATGAGCCGTGGCAGCCTCAAGGTCTATATTGTCATAACCGGCACCTGCACGCACCACAATCTTTAGATTCTTGGCAGCATCCAGCACCTCAGCATCCACCTTATCGCTACGAATGATCATGGCGTCAGCATCCTTAACTGCATCAAGCAACTGGGCTTTGTCTGTATATTTCTCCAACAATACAAGTTCATGACCTGCACCTTCTATTTCTTCCCTAATTCCATTTACGGCAGCTGCTGCAAATGGCTTTTCGGTTGCGACCAATACTTTTTTCATTTTTTTATAAATTGTCAAATATCAATTATCTTAGTGTTTTGCTTCAAATTCCTTCATGCAAGCCACAAGAGCATTCACACCTTCGATGGTCTGTGCGTTGTAGCATGAAGCACGGAAACCGCCAACCGAGCGATGTCCCTTCACGCCCACCATGCCACGCTCTTTCATGGCGAAATCAAGGAAGCTCTGTTCCAGTTCCTTATACTCGTCTTTCATGACGAAGCAGATGTTCATCACCGAGCGGTCTTCTTCGCAGGTGACGGTGCCACGGAAGAGTTTGTTACGCTCTATCTCGCCATACACGATGTCGGCACGCTGACGGGCTATCTTGTCCATAGCCTCCAGACCACCCTGTGCCTTTATCCAACGCAGGTTCTCAAGTGCGCAGTAGATAGGCACGACAGGAGGAGTGTTGAACATCGAGCCGTTTTCGGTATGTGTGCGATAGTCGAGCATCGTAGGAATCTCGCGCGGAGCCTTACCCAACTCATCTTCCTTGATGATAGCAACGGTGACACCAGCCATGGAAAGGTTTTTCTGTGCACCGGCATAAATGGCTTTATATTTACTTACATCGACAGGACGAGAGAGAAAGTCAGAACTCATGTCGGCAATCATCTTCACCGGCACGTCATAATCCTTACGCACCTCAGTACCGTAGATTGTGTTGTTAGTCGTGATATGGAAATAATCCGCATCCTCTGGCACTTTCCACCCCTTAGGGATGTAGGTATAGTTATCGGCTGCTGAAGAAGCCACCTCCACCACTTCGCCAAAGAGCTTTGCCTCTTTCATGGCTTTCTTTGCCCAGACACCCGTATTAAGGTAGGCTGCTTTCTTGATGAGGAAGTTGTATGGCATCATGCAGAACTGCAAAGATGCACCACCGCCAAGGAATATCGTCTTATACCCATCAGGAATCTGCAACAATTCTTTCATCAACGCCTCAGCCTCATCTACAACAGGCTGGAAATCCTTTGCACGGTGAGAAATCTCTGCCAAAGACAATCCACTACCATTAAAATCCAAAATCTGCTTTGCAGTATTCTCAATCACCTCACGTGGAAGCATCGAAGGACCTGCATTAAAGTTATACTTTTTCATAATGATGTATTATAGTGTTACAAACCTTTCAAATCGAGTTACAAAAGTACATTTTTCTATCATTCACAGCAAACTTCTGTCAAAAAAACGTATCATTTTTTTGATTTTGCGCAAGAAGAAATACACCTCCTCCTGACGGAGAAAACTCTGCCACGAGTCGCAATGGCGATAGCCAAATTTATCTTCTTCGCTGTGAATATCCCCCCAATAGCGTTGAATGACACTAAGGAAGTCACGCCGTTCCGCTACGGAGAATCCTCTGCGATGGGCATAATAGAACATATATGTATCTATCAAAGTGAGCCAACGCTGATGTTCAAACATTTGTAAGACATCATCTCCGCACCCCATCTGCACCAATGTCCTCTTCATGGACTCATCGGCAAGAAGACGATTTAGGCGTGAGGGGCTGACCGTATGCGTCACCGAACCGCTATGCTGACGGTAATAGTATGTGCCACGGCAGGAGCGCACCTGTCGCGAGGTGTAATAATGCACGCGAGTGGTGTTGTCGTCGCTATAAGAGCGAGCTGTCTCATCGTATGGATAACGTATGTGTAAGGCTGTCCTTATGGCATAAACTCCATGAATCTTCCACGTCAGGGAGTCAAGGAAAGCCTCCTTGCCAGTCTTCACCTCAAATGGCTCCATAGGATAAGCCGTCTCGTTTCCACTCTCATCATCCACCATACGGCAGTCAAACAGCACGCAGTCAGTATTTTCATTTTCCTCAAACGTCCTTACGACATGCGCAAGAGCATCAGGCGCGAGCCAGTCGTCAGCATCAAGAAAACAGGTGTAGATGCCTTCTGCCATAAGCAGTCCCTGATTGCGGGCATGAGCCTGCCCACGGTTTTCATGAAGCACAGAGATACGGAAACGCTCATCGCGTGTAGCATATTCTTGAATAATGGAAAGCGAAGAATCAGTCGAAGCATCATCCACACACACAGCCTGCCATTGTCCCATACTCTGCGCAAGAAGCGAATCAAGAGTCTTCCTTAGAGTCCGCTCTGCATTATAGACAGCGATGAGAACCGTGACCTGTATCATTTCGAATATTCCTTATATAGAGTATATGACGTGAGTGCCGAGATGAGGAACAGAGAAATTCCCAACGCCCAGTATATCCATCCCTGAAGCGTCAGAGTGAACGTGTAAGCCATTGCCCCGAAGATGATTGACAGGCTAAAGATTCTTGCCACCTTTGATGACAGACGCACCTTATACCGCCATGAGAAATACACCACTACGCCCACACAGTTCAACACATGAGCCACAAACAAGGCAACGCCCGTTCCCAACAGTCCCCATTGCTCGTAGCCGAAGATGATGAGCAGGACAAATGCCACGTCGTAAATCAACTCCACGACAAGATATGTGAGCGAATCGCCCTTTGCCAAAGGCAGATATTCCAACGGCAAATCAACAGCGTGTAGGAACATCGCCATTATAGCAATCTGTGCCATCGGCACTACGGCAATAAACTTTCCGCTGAAGAAGATAGGAATGACTATCGGTAGCAAGATTATGAGTGCCACAAGCATCGGAGCGACAATCAGCAACGACACTTCTATTTGATGATTTATCGTGGTGTTCGTCTTTTCTCGGTCATGGCATACGGCAGAGAGTCGCGGAAAGAAATCAGTCTCCATCGCCGCAAACACCATCCCTGCATACGTCACACAAATCATAAAACCGGCATTATAAAGTCCCACCATATCAAGACCGGACACATTATTCAGATATGTGCGTATCAGCATCTCGGCACAACTGCCTCCGATTCCTGCCAACGTGAAGAAAACACCTATGCGAAGCATTTCCAGACCGTCTGAAAAGAACTTTTGATGCCCCTTGCGCAAAGGATTATATCTATATCCAAAGGCGCACGTCACCACAAACGAAAACAGAGCAACGAGGTTCAGCGAGGGCACTATACCCGACTGACCGAAGAAATAAAACAGAGGTACGGAAATAACCAATGCCCCGACAACATTTATTATCGAGATATCCGCCAATGCCTTCAGATGGCGCGTTCCTTTCATGATAGCCAGTTCGCCTCCCGTTATGGCTGTGAAGAACACCACTGGCGCAAGCATCATGAAATGGTGCGTATGGTCGCCCCACGTGAACGTCCATTTATTCAACAACGGAGCAAGCAATACACACAAGAAAGCCCCAAGCAATGCCGTCAACAGACTCCATGCTCGCACCACCTTGATATAATGCTCCGTCTTCTCTCGGTTGCCCTGCTCGTAGAAGTCCGACACCTGTCTTACGGCACTAAACGAAACACCAAAGTTCGTACTGTCGGAAAGAACCTTCAAAGATGAGTTGAGCAACGAGATGAAACCGAATCCATTCGGACCGAGTATCACAGCCACCAATTTATTGCGAACCATACCGACAAGTATATTGATAATCTGTACACCCCCGAAGATGCCAGTATATTTCAATATACTTCTGTAACTATTGTCTGCTTTCTTTTGTTCCACGTCTATATATACTATTTACATTTCCCTGCAACGGGTGATGAGGTCATTATTGATATTGCGTATGAGATGAATATCATGTAGCAGTCTCAGGCGGAAGCGCCAGATGCGGAGATAGAAAAAAATACCTATCGGAAGGATACATGCCACAACAATATTCCAACGGCGTGTTGCGAATGGTGAAGTGTGCGAATCAGTAGCAATGACCGGTATGCGGTTTAGATGGTAGAGGATGTGACGGTCGCGCGTGTTGCTCAGGTCGTCAACGATAGCCTCCTGGCGGTCGCTTATGGCAGCGATGGTCTTATCCGGTGAAGTGCGGAAGAATGTCTTTATAATGCTTGGAGCCTTATACAGTTTATGTTCATGTACGTATTTCTCAAGTTCAGCATTTATTTCAGACAGCATCACGGCATCAGCCATATAGTCTGGATCTTGGATGATGACCTCCTTTGCCGGAACATAACGCTTTGCCCTTATACCAAAGGCACGGTGTATGAGATCGCGATAGAAATCAGCATTCAGTATCGGCGAATCGTTATTTGCCTTATAGGTAAAGAACACCGACAAAGGGGCAAGGATTGCCGTCGAAAGCAGGCAACCGAACCAAATAGGCCAACTGCCCTCGCGCGCCATCTTCGTACCCATATTCTCGAATATGAAATAGACGATAAACACCAGCACACCGACGATGAGCGGCATTCCCAGTCCTCCCTTTCTTATGATAGCACCCAAAGGAGCACCGATAAAGAAGAAGATGAAGCACGACAGAGCCAGCGTGAATTTCGCTATTGCCTCTATCTTATGCTTACGCAGATAGTATTCGTTGTCTGCTGTCACGTATGCCTTATATTCCATATCAGACAGCGCGACATTGGCCTTGTCCAAAGCCATTGAGATGACCTCGCGCTTCTTATCATCTGGGAGCAGACGATATTGCTTATCAAGATCAAGCTTTTCTATACGGGAAATATTTTTCAAGGAATCTTCCTTCGATGGTGGCATAACCGAGAGCAGACCGGAACGCTCCTGTGCATAATAGACCGTCCCCAGACTATCGTAGGCAATGTTCATCGAGTCAATATCCTGCATAATCTTTGAGAACGACTTTGTCTTGGCATCATGCGAAAAGACATCCTCGTCGGCAAGGTTAAAATCACCATTATAATCAATAATGATATCTTTCCGCTCAAACGACTCGCGACGATAAGGCACATTGGCTGCCATCGTGATGGCATCGCCGTTACGCATATTCTCAAACCATTCTCCACTATATAGTTGCAAGACAAGATGCTGTTTCTCCTCGGTCATAGCCAGATTACCCGAATCGGCAAGAATGATGGCAGCATCTTCAAACGACGAAGATATACGGTAAATCATCACACCATAAAGCATGCCACGCTTCAGGTCTTTCTTCTGCACATACACATTACAGTTTGGGATTCCGTCATAAAACACCCCCTCAGGAATTTCCAATTCGGGGTTGGTCTGTTTCATTGATATCAGCAACCTACCGAAAGCACGGTTGGCACTCGGTGTGACGACATTCTGGAAATAGAACGAGAGGAAAGCAATGGCTGCAACGAACACTATCATGCCACGGAAAATCTGCATCAGCGAGATGCCAGCAGCTTTCAGCGCCGTCAGTTCGGAACTCTCGCCGAGATTACCGAATGTTATCAGCGAAGATAAGAGTATCGCCAAAGGCAGAGCCTGCGGTATAAACATAAGGCTCATATACCAAAAGAACTGCCCGAGGACATCCAGCGTAAGCCCCTTTCCGATGAGTGTATCAATATGAAGCCAGACAAACTGCATCATCAGGATGAACAGACAGATAAAGAATGCTCCGGCAAAAAGCAGGAGAAACTGTTTCATGATGAAGATGTCAAGCTTCTTTATTCCAGCAATCATCTTTATAATTGATAAATTCATGCAAAAGTAACAATTATTTTTTATATTTGCCCCACACATTTGGAAACTCATAACTCATAAAAACATAAACAACATGAAGAAAAATGTAATAGCAGGTATTTGCGCACTTATCCTAACAGGAAGTTATCTGTACATCAATGCCACGATACCTTCGCCTCAAATAATGTTGCGTGAAGATATTTCGGCAAAACGTGCTGTAGGAAAAGCCCTGACAAACGTAAAACTGCCAGACATGAAAGGACACATGTGTAACCTGACCGACTTCATCGGCAAAGGGAAAAAGCATGTCGTACTCATCGACTTTTGGGCTACATGGTGCGGTCCGTGCATGCGCGAGATGCCTAATGTAAAGGCAGCATACGACAAATATCATAAGAAAGGATTCGATGTCGTAGGCATCTCGTTTGACAACGACGCCACACGCTGGAAGACTACCGTAAAAGAAAACGGATGGAAATGGCATCATCTCTCCGACCTGAAAGGTTGGAAATGTGCAGCAGGGAAAATGTATAACATCAATTCCATACCGTCATCCATCCTTGTTGATGGCAATGGCAAGATCATCGCCAACGACCTGCGCGGAGAGGCACTCAACGAAAAACTGCGTTCCATCTATGGCTTTTAGAGCATGCTATGAGTGAGGCGTTCAGCATACTGAAAATTATCTTTGGCATAGTCGCCGTCATCTGGGGAGCAGACCTTCTGACGAAGGGTGCCTGCGCCCTTGCACGCCGCATGAAGGTGAGCGAGATGCTTATCGGACTGACCATTGTAGCATTCGGCACATCCATGCCGGAGTTTGTCATCAGCATCCTTTCTGCCATGGAGGGAAGTGCCGACATCGCTGTCGGGAACATCGTGGGAAGCAATATCTTCAACACTCTGTGTATTGTGGGTATCACAGCCATAGTATGCCCGATAACGATTCTTCGGACAACCGTCAAACGCGACATACCATTCTCCATCGGGGCATCTATTCTGTTGCTGGTGTTGTGTATGGACTCCTTTGGACTGAACATTGAAGGGAGCACGCTTTCGCGCTTTGACGGAATCATCCTCCTATTGTTCTTTGCCGTGTTCTTCTATATCGTAATAAGGAACAGAAAGACGGGCGAATCCACCGAGAAAACGGATGATAACGCACCACAGGTGACCGCATTATGGAAGATGATTCTGTTCATCATCATTGGTCTTGCGATGCTCATCGGCGGTGGAGAAGTGATGGTGAGTGGTGCAAAGAGTATTGCTCAAGCATTAGGAATAAGCGAGAGCGTGATAGGACTGACGGTAGTGGCATGCGGTACATCGCTTCCGGAACTGGCAACATCCGTTGTGGCGGCACGCAAAGGTAGTTCAGAACTTGCCATAGGCAACGTGCTGGGAAGCAACGTGTTCAACATACTATGGATACTTGGTGCCACATCGCTCATATCTCCGCTTCACATACAGGGGATAAGCGTTGTTGATATGGGGACAATGCTTCTTGGAGTGTTCCTAATGTGGCTGTTCTGCTTCACAAAATATAAAGTGCAGCGCTGGGAAGGCATCGTGATGTTCAGCATCTACCTCGCATACATGATATACTTAATTCATTCATAAAGAAAAATCCGAATGGCATCTTCCTGTCATTCGGATTTTTTATGTGTAAAGAGCAAGTGTTCTTACCGCGGGCCACCGAAACCGCCACCCATAGGTCTGCCACCGAAACCGCCACGGGTCATACCTGCAGGAGGAGGACCCATAGGTATAGGACCGTTGACACCTGCACGTTTCATACCTTCACGCATCAGTTGTCGCATCTCCTTGTCTCCAAAAGCGGTGAAACGGTATGACACGCGCAACATAGCATAACTATTGATGGCATTGTACTCCGTGTCGCTACGCATCATAGCATTAATAGTGCGTGATATGTTGCTCTGCTGGTGCAAGATGTCAAAGAATTGCAGACTGACTGTCAGAGGTTTGCCCGTCAGGAATCCTTGCGACACTTGTGCATTCCAAAGAAGTTCATTGGTATTCATCGAGGCATCATTATAACCGCGACGGGAGTTCTGGTTAAGCGATGTAGAGAACGTCATACCCCAAGGAGCCATTGCCTGCACACTCGCTCCGTAAGAGAACTGCCATGTATCAAGATTGTTGTTCGTCTGAAGCATATTGCGCGAGTGAGTATAGTTTAGAGTTCCGTTCAGTTCCACCTCAAGCCATGAATTGCGATAACTTGCTGCCAGACGTTCCGACACGTTAGTGGAGCGCGTAGTATTCTTCTCCGAATTGGACATCATGTCTTTCACATAATATGACACATAGTTGTTGTAACTGAAATTCGTAAACGTATTCACGTTCCATATTCCAAGCGTATCAAGCGAGGTGTTGTACATGAGTCCTACATTTGTGTTCCAGTTGCCATTGATGTTCATCGGCTTGGTGATGCGTCCACCAGTAGTTGCATCATACGTCACCATATTCGACACGCTGTTCTGCGTGGTGTTGAAGCCGGCGTTGACCATAATGGCCTGCGAATGACTTGTGATATAGTCATTATAGAAGAATCGTATATTGTGAGAGAATGACGGTTTCAGTTCAGGGTTACCCACCGTGATGTTCAAAGGGTTACTGTCGTCGGTGATAGGCAACATATCCGTCATTGACGGTTCACTGCTACGCCCGTTATACTGGAAACGCATCTGGCTCACCTTTGACAGTTTGTAACGGAAGTCAATCTGCGGAGCCCAGTTGAAGACCGTGCGCTTTACGATGGTGTCAAGCCCCTGAAAACGATATTTGAATTCCGAGTTCTGCGGAGTGAGCACCACACCTGCATTGAGATTATATTTCTGTCTCACCACGCGGAGCATCACCTGTATCCTATGAGTGTAGTTATGATACTGAGTGAATTTCGACAGGTCAGAATTCCAGAGGCTGTCCAGTGGGGAAACCAACTGGATGCGGTCAAGATAGTCTGCCCATGTGCGGTAGCGCAGAGGGATATCCATCAAGCCGAGGTCGCGGAAGCGCTCATCAGAGAAGTCGTATGTGTTACGGTCATTCTGCGTAAAACTATGCTCAAAACTATAACTGAACTGCAGATATGTCTGCTTGTATATTGGTTCGCTATATGTTGCCTGCACGCTGTATCGCCAGTTCTTGGACGGTGTGAGGTTATAACGGTTGTTGGAATAAATGGAATCCACGAATGCTCCGCTCGGATCACGCTTTGTTTTATAGAGCCCAACGTCTGACAGAGATATTGTCTTGCTGTCGCCACTGCCGGTAGATCCTGTGAGCCTCAACGTCACGTTGCGCCCTGCGCTGTTCAATTTGCGGTTAATCTGCAACGTACCATTCAGCGACTTGCTGTCAGAATAGCCCAACTGCTTATTGCGCTTGTCATTCACAAGGTAGCCGAGTTCTTTGAGATGCTTCTTGTATTCATCGTCCAACGGGTTGTCGCCCCATTCTCCAGACACATCGTAAGGGTCGTGGTCAAATGTTGCACTCCTTTCATCCGACTTATTGTCATTCGTAGAATATGAGAACGATGGACGGAACAGGATGTTCGTCATCGTGTCTGGCGTCCACTCGATGCGTGCCTGACCATTCCAACTGTTACTGCGTGTGAACCTCTGACTGAGGGTATTTGAATACGACGTTAGGTCGCCCACGAAGTTCTGTGATGAGTTCTTGCTCCACACATCACCATCAGAATGGTTCCAGAGCACGGAAGCGTCAATCTTCAGCAAGTCAGTCTCCTCGTAATTGAGGTTGAGACCTGCCATCTTCATATAGTTCTCGCCATTGTTTCCGCCGAAACGTCCACCACGCATACTGAATCCCATATCATTCACATTGTTCAGGCTTCCCATACCCATCAAGCGGAACTTGTTTTTGAAGACAACACCCATCAGACGGCCACTATAACGATCTTCCGTACCTACGCCTCCGTCAACATTAGCGATATAGCCATTGCTGATGTTTGCTCCTGCCTTCATACCGATGTCAAGGACGGTCTGTTCTTCACCGTCATCAATACCCGTGATGCGCGACAGGTCGCTTTTCTCATCGTATGCCTTGATACGGTCGATGACGGATGTCGGAATGTTCTTCATGGCAGTTTTCGTGTCGCCCGTCATAAACTCCTTACCGTCAACGAGGATTTTCTTCACCTCCTTACCATTTACCTTTATCGCGCCCTCATCAGACACCTCTGCACCCGGGATTCTCTTTACCAACTCCTCCAAGACAGAGCCTTCCGGCACACGGTAGGCATCAGCATTATAGACGAAAGTATCTTCTTTCACTATCACTTTCTTTGCAACACCCGTAATCTCTGCGGTCTTCAGCATCACCGCACTCGGCTGAAGCGCTATCGTGCCGAGGCTCTGCGAGCCCGACACCGTGATGTTTTTGTAGTAAGTATCATATCCGACATACGACACGCGCAGAATATATTTCCCATTCTTTGCATTGAGCGAAAAGCCTCCGTTTACGTTTGTTGTTCCCCCAGTAACAAGCGCGCTGTCTGCTTTCAACAGCGAGACCGTGGCAGACATAATGCCCTCGCCCGATGATTTGTCCGACACTTTTCCCGATATACTCTGAGCCGTAGCCACAAGCGTGCCTACAAGCAAAAAAGATGATATTATAATAAGTTTTTTCATAGTCAATAATTATCCTAACACTCATTAAGATGCAAAAGTAGTACAAAAGTTTAATGAAAGAGAGGAAAATATCTGACATTTATTTGATGTATGATAAAAAACGTCTAATCTTTACATGAACGTCCTATAGAAGCAGACGGTACTCGTTTCGGAGACTGGGAGATGGACACTATCATCGGCAAGGATGGTAATGGTGCAATACTGACCCTTACGGAAAGAAGTACAAATATGCTGCTGATGGAGAAACTCAAGGAAGGTAAACGACCGAAGCCATTGGCAAGGGTTGTTTGGAGGTTGCTACTGCCATATATGGGAGAGGGAGTGAAGACAATAACCACAGATAACGGCAGCGAGTTTGCTGAACACAAATTCATAACAGAAAGACTAAAGGCGCAGGTCTATTTCGCAGACTCATATTGTTCTTGGCAAAAAGGAGCAATAGAAAATGCCAATAAGCTTATAAGACAATATATACAAAAAGGGACTGATTTTAATGACATATCTGACATGTTTATCAAGAAAATACAGCATAAGATAAATACAAGACCAAGAAAGAAATTAAATTTTAATACACCGTTAAAAGAGTTTTACAAACATTTTTATTAA
>JAGHTU010000017.1 GCA_018065185.1 Candidatus Equicola faecalis
AAGTATGACCCAGAAAACACCGTAGTCATCATGACGCAGACGGGTGGGCAGTGCCGTGCGACGAACTATCTCGGTCTCATCAAACGTGCGATGGTGGCAGCGGGATTTAAGGACGTTCCTGTTGTGGCACTCGGTACGGAAGGGACAACCTTCAATTCCCAGAATGACTTCCACATGGATTGGATGCGGGTAGCACCATCAATAGTAAACTCCATTTTCTTTATTCAAACCCTTTCGCGTATGTACCATGCCGCTGTGGTTCGTGAAAAACTGAAAGGGAAACCCAAGGACATACGCGACCGTTATCTGATGCTCGGCAAGGAGAGTGTAGAAGCAGGGCATCCCGGACGTCTGCTGAAACTGATCGCTTCGGCAGCCAGGGAATATGAAGACCTGTCAGACGACAGGCAGTGTCCGAAGGTGGGTGTTGTCGGTGAGATATTCTTGAAGTTCAATCCGTTCGCACATCTCTTTGTGACGAGGTATCTCATCGAACATGGCATAGAGGTGTCGCCACCATTGATGTCTCCGTTCTTCATGAAGACATTCGTCAACAGCAAGGTGGATTATCAGATGCACCTTCGGAGAGTTGCTCCAAAGATGCGACTGACGATGTCTCTTCTCTATAGGCTGATAGATGGCAGGATGAAGAAGTATAACGCTGCAGCATCGCATTTCCGTCACTTCCAACCACTGCCAGACGTCTTTGATTTGTCACGTCTGGTGGATGGTGTGGTGTCTCTTGCCTGTCATTTCGGAGAGAGGTGGCTTCTGCCTGCCGACATTATTGCCTATTATAACGAAGGTATAAAAAGTGTGGTGTCTTTACAACCTTTCGGATGTATTGCCAATCATATTGTGTCAAAGGGTATTGAGAAGAAGTTACATCAGCTTTGTCCTGACCTAAACCTGCTCTCTTTGGACTTTGACAGTGGTGTGAGCGCAACAAATGTAACTAATCGACTAATTTTGTTTATCGACCAAATAAATCACGATGCAAAGGTAATTTCGCGCACATGAAGCGCCCGAATTGTGATTTTGACTCCGAATCACCCCATCGATTATCTTGAGCATCATAAATTCATCGAGCGCTGCTCACCGATTATTGTCGGCTATGATTGCTGGTTCGGTGGCGGTGTAACCGTCTGCCCAGGTGTCCACATCGGAGATTGGTGCATCATTGGTGCCGACAGTGTAGTCGTAAAGGATATCCCATCGGATTCAATAGCTGTAGGTAATCCTAGCAAGGTCGTCAAAAACCTGCTTGAAAAGGGATAAACTGAAAGAACGCAAAAGTTCGTGATTCATTCGTCTGTATGTTTGAGTTTGACATACTGAGAAAAAATCCAGCGCCACGATGACGCTGGATTAATGCATTAAAAGAATTTCTTCTTCGCTGAATCGCAAATGGCCGCGACCAGATTAACTGAAATATAAACGATAGCAGCCAAGAGAATCGCCAATACCCAGGACCAACGGCACACGAGCATCACAATCAATCCAACCCCCGAAAATGCGGCGAAAAAAATACGAAGGACCATATCTCTGCTCATTCCTTCGCCTTTGCGGAACTTGATCGTAAAGAAGGGCACTTTGCAAACGAGAAGGGCGCACAGAATTACGCTGACAGAAGGAATCACCCACGGGGTCAGTAGTATTTCAGTAAACAATGTGCCCGGGCAGGCATCCACATAGTAGGCTATCGAACCACAGACTCCTGCGCTGACCGGAGTCGGAGGGCCGAGGAAACATTTTCCCGGTTGTTTGTCAATGTTGTACTTTGCTAGATGGAGACCTGAAAACACAGGGATTAGCAACGGTATCCACACGAAAAAGGCTTCCGTCCCATAGGCATCGGCCATTGTCTCAAAGAGCATCAATGAAGGCAGGAGTCCGAAAGTGACCATGTCTGCAAGAGAGTCAAGTTCATTGCGCATAATGGAATCTGTCCCTAGTGCCCTGGCCGAAAAACCATCGAAGAAATCGCAAATGGCGCCGGTGAGCCCTATCAGTAAAGCCACGTCTATCCTTCCGAAGAATGTCGCCACGACACCAACTGTACCGCAGGCCAGATTGAGCGACGTGATAGTAATTGGAATAATACTTTTAATATTCATAATGTTATGCTAGCCTTTTTCTGAATGATACAATGGCCAATACGCACGTTACTGCTGCAACGAGACCGAGGAGAGAGAATTGGACCGCAAGATCGCGTATCTCAGCTTCCTTGAGGACGATGCCGCGCAAGATAATCACAAGGTAGCGTCCCGGATTGATATAGTTTATATATTGCAACGTCTCGCTCATGGACTCCGGAGGAGTAAACAATCCAGAAAACAGGTAGAGGATGGCTTGAATGATTGTTGGTATTAGTAATGCCAGTATGGTATTGTGTATTATGTTCCTGATGAATATTGCGAGTGATGAAATAGCGATAAGGAAAATGATAAAACAGAGAAATATTCCGCCGATCATGGACCATTGGGACGGCAAACCATAAAACAAATAGGACAGAACCAGGGTTAGGGCGAATATCACAGATCCGACTATACAGCAAGAAACTATCTTTGACAGGATAAGTGTCCAGGGCTTGAGCGGGCTCACGTTGATCAAATTCATGAAGCCACTGCGAACCTCGCTGGCCATCGTGTTTTTCGTCATGCTGACGCCTAGATAGCATCCTATAATGAGCAACAACACAGGTACGGTAAAAAGGATGTAATCCATCGTCGGGTTGAAAAGGTTGCATTCGCTGATGACGGCGGTGCCTGAGTCCAATGTAACTCCCTGCCTTTGGAAATATTCCAAAACCGATGACATAATGACCGCTTCCACCATGTGCTGCCCGATTTGTGCCTTTGCCATATTTACGGCCTTGACTGTCAGCTGAATCTTATCGTAATTTCCGGAAAGATAGTTCTTTTCAAGGTCATCAGGCAGCACAACTATGCAATCCGCTTTTCCGTATTCAACGATCTTCAATGCGTCCTCGTATGTTCCATAGCTGCCGATTAGTTCCATTTTGCCGGAATTACCGATATCCCGAATAATCTTTTCAGTCAATACCGACTGATTTTTATCTACCACGGTCACCTTAAGATTCCGCAAGTCATAGTTGATTACTCGGGGTAACAGAAGGGTAGTGAACAGCAAGTAGAACACCAATGTTGAAAGAAGTGTCTTATTCCGGATGACCTGCTTCAGTTCCTTTCTGACAAGTGTAGATATGTTTACTAAATATCGTTTCATTCCTCCTGCCTAATTTTCAACTGACTTACAATCAAGAAAATAACTGCCGAAACAGAAATCATCAGCAATTCCTTCATAACGAATGTAGCCGTAACGCCCTCTATTAAAAGTTTGTCCAAAGCTTCGACATACCAGCGTACATATATCAGATTGCTGACATTCTGACCCCACTCCGGAAGATTTTCCACGGGGACAACCACCCCTCCGAAGCATAGGATGACAGATGCATTGAGCGTGTTCAAAATATGGTTTGCATTGGCCTGATTTTCACAGAACAGTGATACAAACAGTCCCAAGAGGACAGATGTGGCGACATAGACGGCTGTTACCAATGTGACTATCAGGACGGAGCCACGGAACGGAAGGCCCACAAGGAATACTTCCGAGAGGAAACACATCAAAGCCATGAGCATTCCGAGCACAAAATATGGAGGCAGTTTACAAGCATATAAAGCTCTCTTGCTGATAGGAGAAAGTGTGATGGAATCTTTCGCTCCGTATTCCTTCTCCCTGACGAGACCGATAGCGGTCAGCATAGAAATAAAAAATAGAATAACCGAGATAATGCCGGGTTGGAAAGAATGTATGCTCAGATGGTGAGGATTATACAACATTTTTGGGGTAAAATATTCTTCACCTGCCCCCATCTCCTGACTGATGGTGGAATATATGTACATATCGGCACTGGAGCCTACCACGCAATCGGAAGCATCGACCAGAATCTGAACAGGAGATGGGCAATTCCTGTCACCGCCTTTCATCCTCGCCACAAGCTCGTCATAATCAGGACGTAATACAACTATGGCATTGAGACGATTGTCATACATCAATTTCTTGGCTTCTTCCACGTCATCGAAGTATCCTTTGAAACGGAACACCGGATTTTCCTCGAACCGCGATATCAGGTGTCTGCTTTCTTCTGTATGATGTGGCACTACCGCTGCGACTTTAACATATTGGATGTCTGTGGACAATATCTTGCTGGAAAGGAACGTGGCGACAATCGGTGCGACCAAGGCAAGAACTAACACACCTTTGTTTCTGATGATGTGGCGGAACTCAGTCGTCATTATCTGTATGAATACCGATTTCATAGGTATGCCTGAGTTATAAGGTCAAACACGTCGTCGAAATCAGGGGAAACTCCGCCACTGACGAGTGCCCCCAGATTGCCCATTGCCTTGATGGAACCGTCCACCATAATGCTCTGGCGGTCGCACCACAGCGCCTCCTCCATATTGTGGGTGGTCACAAGAATAGTCGTGCCCCGCCCGGCCTCAGAGCGTATGATATCCCACATCTGTTTCCTGGCCTCGACGTCCACGCCACTTGTTGGCTCGTCAAGGAAAAGCAATTCCGGATTGTGCAGCATTGCTGCAGCGAAACTGATACGTCTTTTCCAACCAAGAGGCAAACTCCCGCACATAAGGTTTGCGCAATCCTGAAGGCCAACTTTCTGCAAGCAGACGTCCGTCCTCCTGTCCGCCTCTTTTCTGCCTATTCCGTAAAGACCCGCAATCAACCTCAGGTTCTCCTTGACAGTGAACTCCTTGAAAAGGCAATCCGTCTGACAGACATATCCGATATGGAGCTTTATCTTTTCGTATTCCCGGTTTATGTCCATCCCTGCAATAGTCCCTGTGCCGGATGTAGGAGCCAGAAGGCCGCACAGCATGTTGATTGTAGTGGTCTTGCCTGCGCCATTGGCCCCGAGGAAACCGAATATCTCACCCCGCTTAACGCTGAAATCTATATTGTTCACAGCCGTGAAATCGCCGAAGCGCTTGGTCAGACCGCTGACTTCAATAATTTTTTCCTTTTCGATTGCAGCACTGTCATAGATTGACAGAGATTCCGGGGGAAGAATATCCAAAGGATTTCCCAAAGACACTATCCGCCCTTTTTCAAGAAGTGCTATTCTTGAGCACATCATCAGTTCGTTCCTGTACGGTGATGACAGGATGACTGTGGTCCAGAATTCCTTGTTAAGATCCTTGATGCATTCTATGAACTCCCTTCTCGATACGGTGTCAATGCCGGTGGTAGGTTCATCCAATATAAGCAGACGCGGTTTGTGTATCAAGGCGCAGCAGAGGGCAAGTTTCTGCTTCATACCACCGGACAACTGCTCTGCCCTACGCCTGGAAAAGGGAGCAAGCTGGCGATAGATTGGCGCAATCATTTTATCATCCTCATCGAAAGGAAGGGAAAACAAACCGGCGTGGTACTTTATATTTTCTTCAACAGTCAGGTCGGGGTACAGGGAGAATGTCGAAGGAACGAAGCCGATAAACTTGCGGATTTCCTGCCTGTCCTTCACAATGTCGAACCCGAATATGCTGCAACTGCCGCTGTCAGGTGCGCAGAGCGTGCACATTATCCGCTCCAGAGTGGTCTTACCGGCACCATCGGCTCCGTAAATGCCGAAAATCTCTCCCTCCTTTACTTCAAGGGACACTCCGTCAAGAGCCTTCACCTTACCGAAGCTCTTGGATAAATCCTTTATGCTGACGGAGTCGTTTCCCATTGTTGCTGACTATTTGAGATATACTTCCCCCGATATTCCGGCTTTCAGGTAGCCGTCATTCTCAACGGTGATTTTTGCCTCATAGACGAGGTTGGAACGCTCATCATCGGTCAAGATGGTTTTGGGAGTGAACTCGCTTTCGTCTGATATCCAGACTACGGTCCCTTCATATTCACGGGTGCTGTCCTTGCCGTAGTTGGCGATTACCCTGACCTTCTGCCCGACGGTAACGTCACGCAGTTGTGAGGAAGTGAAATAGGCCCTCAGGAATGCGCTGCCAGTATCGGCCACCTTGACTAGCGCGCGTCCGGCAACTGCAATCTCACCATCGGAAGCATACTTCGCAGTTATCACGCCGTCCGTAGGCGCAAGGATGTGGCACTTCTCCATAAGGGTGACAACCCCCTTTATCTGGGCATCCAAACTCTCAACGTTGCCTGCCGTAGCAGTGTTGGTGTTGTTTATAGTGGCGCGTGTGGCCTTGACCTGACTTTCCAGTACGGAAATTTCGGCTTCTAGATTCTCCTGTTGCTTGCGTGGAGCGGCACCGGAAGCAACCAGTCGCTTCGTGGTTTGCAAGTCCTCTTTCAACTTGGCAATCTTCTGCTGCAAGGCTGCGGTTTGCACATCCGCATCCGATTGCACCATGGCGGCAGCTTTTCTGGCGGCTTCGAGATTGTCTTTCTGGACGGCGAGCGTGACCGTGTCAATAAGTGCAAGTTCCTGCCCTCTGACAACTTTGTCGCCTTCCCCGACATGGAAGGCGAGTATCTTTCCGCTGTTCTCGGCACCGATGTTTACCGAAGGAAATTCGAACACTCCGTGTGCATCAGGTTCATTGCCATTGCATGAAATCAGTGCCGCTCCGAGCAGCAGGGCTGATATGAATTTCAAGCTCTTTATCATAATTGTTGCGTTTTATTCGTTTTCTATTTTCTCCTGCCTGTAAAGAGCCTGGAGCAGTTCAATCTGATGGATGCTCTTCTGAAGGGAGGCGTCAGACTCCTCGTTGATTTTCTGCAGAAGGTCGGAGGCATCGATCACACCGCCCTCCAGCCTTTCCTCGGCCGCCTTGCGCACGTCGGTGCGGAGCTGGAGTATCTCCGAATCATCCTCCAACGTTTGTCGCAGGAACAGTATTTCCTGCGATGCACCGGTATTGCTCAGTTTTGTCTTGAAGTCCAGCATATCCTTCTGTATGTCCAATTCGCGCATCTGCTGATTGATGAGCGCCTTGTCATTCCTGCGGGTGTAAAGAGGATCCAGGTTGAACCTCACTTGAATTCCCAGCATTGCATTGAATGACGGGTTATGGTCTGTCAGTCCCTTGAAGATATTTCTTCCAGGGTAACCGTAATAAGCATCAGCAACAAATCCAATCTTTGGCGACAAGTCAACGTCAAGTTTCTTCATCTGCAATTCCAGCAATTTGCGGTTGCTCTCTATGAATGTGTACTCCGGACGTGACGAGATGATGTCCGGTTCGGCAGGGGTAATCAGTTGCTCACTGCTCAAGTCTATGGATGTCAATAGAGACAGTGACATCCGTGAAGACTTGATATTGGTTTCTATCAGTCTGATCTGCTGCCTTGCGGATTTGACTTCGGCTTCCATCGACTTGATATCCATCGTTGATATGCCACCCTCGTCGTAGATTGAACTCATCTTCGCAAGATTGCTTTCCAGTACGGAAATCCTACCTTTAGCCTGCTTAAGGCGCTCTTCGAGCAACAATATGGAGAAATACACTTCATCCACCTGCCTCTGCAGGTCATATAGTGACACCTCTAGTTCCGCTTCATCCTTTGCGGCCACAGCTTCGGCGGTCTTCTTTCTCAGAGCGGATGCTCCGCCGTCCCAGATGTTCTGGGTGACACTAGTGCTGACCTTATACTGCCAAGGTTGTTCCTTCTTTCCTGTCACGTCAATCATAGAGGCCATCTTTCCGAGTATCTCACCAAGGTCTGCCGCATCAGTGCCGTTGCTAAACCAAGCTCCTCCACCACCTAGTTCCAGACGTGGCAGCCAGGAAAGCGAGGCATTGTGTACATTACATTCCTTCGTGGCACGAATCAAGTCGTACCTGCGCACGAGCGGATAGTTCTCACGCGCCTTGTCCCGACACTCCTGTAAGGTGACCGAGGCGTTCGCCGAGAATGTGTAAACCAAAAAGGATAAAAGTATGATGCAGAAATTTTTCATTTACTAATCAGATGTTGTTACTATCAATATAGTTCTATATAATCTATCTAGTAGCTCCTTAACAACTGCTTTTTCAAGCAGTCTGTAGTTTATATTGAGGACCTTCGAAGAGGATTTGCAACAAGACAAACAAAGTCTTCGCACTCTTCTTTGCGAGGTCCTTCATCATTTTCTTCATATTCCAACCCGTTGCGGCAAGCATAGCATTGATTGAGGCTGATTCTCTAAAGTAATCTGCTCCAAAAGAGGCTCAATAGTCTTGCTGTCGTGAGGATTTCCATCGAAGGCCTTGATTGCGACGATTATCTGGGATTTGGCTGTCAGTATCATTCCCACCTTCTGCCCGAACTCGTACATATGGCTTGCCTTTCCTTTTGCAATACATGCCGTCTGGGGCTTATGGATACTGTACACCTTGTCCTTGCTGTGGCGAGTCTGGGAGATTACTCTGTTGTAGATGGCGAGTTCTTCTTCATACATTTTGCACTGCTCCTCCGTCATTACCCTTTCCAGTTCACGCACCTGGCGTCCGGCGATTGTATGAAGTTTCCTCATTGCGGCTACAGCCTTCTTATGACGCTTCGGGTGTTCGCTGTTGTATGTCGTCCGGAGTAATTCCTTGCTGGTCTTCGTATAGCTTTGCCTTTGAGGAATATTCTCCGTATGAGCTATCTTGTTGCAGCCGTCTATAACCTTCTTGTACAACCTGGCATCCGTCGGGAATGTCGTGTTGTTGCCCTGTACTGTAGTGTCAGATACTACCAATGATTCCTCCGCTTTCTTTCCGAACATCTTCACGCTATACTCGAAAATATTCTGAAAACCAGCCTCGCCGATGCGCTTGCGGAAGTGGACGAAGTCGCTCGGATCACACGGAAACTTGTGCTCAAAGAATGCTGCGCCCGTGAAGTATTGAAGATATGGGTTCATCACCCAGGCCTCCGCCAATGTCTCGTCACCAAGATTGTACATATGCTTCAGCATCATGCATCCTACCATAAACCTTATCGGCATAGCCGGGCAACCGGTATTGGAGTAAAGTGGCGCAAACTCCTTCTCGAAGTAGCCCCAGTCTATCCTGTCGGCAAGCAATGCCAGTTCGTGATTCATATCTATGAAGTCTTTAAGCAGCGGCCTGAAAAGTTCGCCCTCATTCTGGTTCGGTGATTTTCCTATCATTTTCTGCAAGGTTTCTGGGCGTAAAGATACGAATTTTTGCAGACAAAAACAAGGAATATGCTTATTATTTCATGGATTAACAGTTTATTAAACAACTTTTAAGGAGCGACTAGATACAAACTGATTGTGCCATCTGATAGATGACGTTCTCTGAGTTTGACAGATTCTTTTCTGCCTTTTGATTCAATTTCTTTTTTCATCTTTTGTCACTTTAGAAAATGTTGAATTTTTTGCGGTTTGTCACTTAAGTGACAAAAATTCTGTCACTCGTGTTCTCAAGTGACAACGCAGTGACAAAATTAAGGCTAAAAAGGGGACACTTGCAAACTTCCGTGTTTGATATGAAATTATTGCTGTCCGGTAAAACTTTTTTGAGTTAACAAATTTAGGGCTGACACTTCTCACGATGTATCAGCCCTTTTGATTACCTTTGTTTTTGCTATAAACACAAATAACCATGAGCAAAGATATAAATTTTAGCGGACAGCCGGTGTATAGTCAGGTATAAAAGTTACTTGACCGAGAGAAAATCATGCAAATTAGCCGTGAAACACCGAGAAGTGAGTCTTATGTAAAGCGTTTTGATGGGTATCAGCATCTCGTCGTCATGCTTTTCGGCATATTGAAACACTTTGATTCTCTACGTGAACTAGAGATTGGGATGAAGGCTGAAGCTCACAAACTCCAACATCTTGGTATGGACTACCTTGTGCGTCGTAGCACGCTTGCAGAAGCAAATATCCACCGTTCTCAGGAGTTCTTTGCCAGTGTATATGCTTATCTGTTGGAAAAGTATGCTAAGTTTTTAGCGGACAGCCGCCCACCAAAGAGTTATAAGGGGCAGACGCATGAGCCAAAGGATTGGGAAAAGCTACTATATATGATGGACTCCACCACCATCACTCTGTTTGACAATATCCTCAAGGGTATAGGTCGTCATCCCAAGTCAGGCAAAAAGAAGGGAGGAATGAAAGTACATACCGTGATGAAATATCATGTAGGTGTACCGATGGTTGTACAGCTTACATCGGCAGCAAAGCACGACCATTATCTGCTTAAGGAGGTACATCTGCCTAAGGGCTCCCATCTCGCCATTGATCGTGCATACATAGACATTGCTCAGTTCCAACGCCTGACGGAAGAGGATGTATGCTATGTCACGAAAATGAAAAAGCACCTTAAATATGAAGTACTTGAGTCTGTGACGTATATGAATGCTGACGGATTAGTAACTCATATTGACCAAAAAGTACGTTTTATCCGTAGTGAACTCATACACGATGCACGTAGAGTAGAGATTTTTGGAGAACAGAAAAAGCCTGTGGTATTGCTGACCAACAACTTTGAGTTCTCAGTAGAGGATATCTCGGAGATTTATCGGCTACGCTGGGCTATTGAGTCCTTGTATAAACAGTTGAAACAGAATTTTCCACTCCATTTCTTCTATGGGGATAGTGTCAATGCCATACAGATACAGACATGGGTGGTACTCATTGCTAACCTGCTTATAACGGTACTCTCACGGAGCATCAAACGCAACTGTGCTTTCTCTCAAGTCGTGACGATGATATGTCTAACGCTCATGTACTACATTGACTTCATCCGTTTCATGGAGAATCCAGATAAAACGTGGGATAACATACTTGCCAAAGAGCATCAAAAAGAACCGCCACAACTCACTCTTTTTGATTAGGGGGGGCTTACTTTTGAAAAATCTCTCTCGAAGACTATTGAGAGATGACTCCATGGGCACTATTCTATACTGTTTTGAGTTTTACCGGACAGCAATAATCTTAAATATTTGCAATCATCTGAAAATGACACCCCATTTTACAGATTTTAGCATCTTTTTCGATTTTTCTAATGTTTACATTACCGTACCTATTTTTCCGATGCACATTTGTTAAATAGCTGAGTTTCAGCGCTTTCGCAAAAATAAGGTACAAATGGTGACATTGAGAATTAAGTCGCTGATTTTGACCTCTTTGCGATGTAGTTAACTAAGGTGGACTGTGCATGGTTTTGATGATTTTGATGAATTGATGAATGATGTTTATAGATTGTCCCAACGGCTTGAATACGCATCCAGCAATCGGGTTGATATTTGAAGTCTTGTGGCTACTTGTCGCCAATCTTTAATGGCTTCACGAACTTCCTCTACGATTTCTGTTGCTTCCTGCCGTTCCAACATGTAGTTGTCGCTGGCAGCGAGTAGAGCATTGATTTCCGACTGTTCGGTGTAGCCGTCTATCAGCAAGCATTGATGTGACTTTGCACCAGGGTTGATGTCGTAGGCAGGGGAGAGTGTCCATCCTTTGGGGGTAAGTAGGAATCCATGATTGCGGAAGTGGTCATCGGTATTGCCAAACATCACGTTGAATGCAACTCTACGATATAGCTCCCGGATGTTCTGCTTGACATCAACGCATCCCTGAAGAATGAAATCTATTATGTCTAGATAACCATTGCCTGTACTATTGCCTGCGCCATCATCAAGACCAAGCAATGACATGGCAGATGCAAAATGGATGCGCTTGCCATCGTCTGTGCGGTCAAAACGTTCGGACAACAAAAGGTCGCGGTCTTTCGAAATCTTTATGGTTCGAGTCTTGGCTACATTAATTCCTGCAGAAGCTGCCAAATGATGCGAGAAATGTTCAATGAGTTCCGTGTTCTCCAAATCCTTCTTCGATGGGAATTTTGCTACATAAAGCTTTCCGTCTGTATCTATGACATTAGCTTTTGGGCGAGCACCACCAAGCGAGGTACCTGGGTCAATCAGTTGATCGAGCCAACGCTGTTCTGGCAACTCATTGCGTTCTTCTGCCAATTCTATTTCATGACATGCGTCGCATAACGCGCGAAGACTTTCAATAGGAGGGACAAGGTATTTGGCACTTGCATTGATGTAGTCATCACTCTCATCACTTTTGTAACGGATGCCGCCCATACGGGTGAAATCCTCTATGCCAATGAGGTAATCAAAGTTGGTGAGCATTCGTTTTTGTCTTCCTTCCGATTGTGCCATGATACACTCTCTGCGGTCGAGCAACAATCGTCCCCAACGATCGGGAAAGGAATCCTTGATGAATCCGAACACACTATCCATGCCACGAGGATGCTGCAACGAAGGCGCATTCATCAGGTCGCCACTCAACACAATGCCACCATACTGCTTGAGCCATTCGCGAGAGTACTCAAACACAAAGTGGTCATTGCCACGAATATGCTCGTAGCCTAACACTCCAATCTCTTGTGGCGAAGTGAGAAAGTCGAAATCTGCATAGACGGTAATTCGTTTCATTGAATGCTGATGTGTATCTCGTTATATTATTTCTTTTTGAGGAGTTCTGCATCTTGCAATTGTCTACCAAGAGCATCGTCAGCAGCCAACAGAGTAATGTCCTTCTCCAGATTGAGTGCAAAAAGTACACGCGCATAAATACCCATACTGACCGTAGGGTCACCATGCTCAACCTTTGAGACAGTCAGGCGAGTAACTGTAGCTCTGTCTGCTATATCCTGCATAGAAAGGTGTCTGCGCTTGCGAGCCAGCATGATCTGCTCGCCCATCAACTCCAGTTGTTGACTCAAAGCCCTTGGCATCATCTTTCCGAATGTGTTCTTACCCATAGATGTTGTTTATTTCGTGCAAAATTAACAATAAATGTTTAATATAACAAACATTTACGCGAATATTTTTATTTATATCTCTATTTTTTATTGTTTTTCAGCGTTTACCTTAAACACAATTCGGAAGGAACCTTCATTATAGCTCGTACTTGTAATCCTGAATGTTCCAATCTCTTTGGTAGATTCAACGTGCTGACCGATACACGCACAGATGTCGTAATCGCCAATGCGAACAAGACGTAGTGTTTCGCTGGCATCCTCTGGCAGTTTATCAAGTTTCACGCCTTCTGGAATATTCTCGCGAGTCACAAACTCATATGTAACAGGAAGATCCATTTCTATCAGTTCATTCATCTTACGTTCAATCTCTGCTATCTGCTCTTGTGTTGGACACTCTGTGAGATTGTAGTTGATCTTGGATTTCTTTCGCTCAATGTGTGCATTCTTTGAACGTTCACAACCGAACATCCTCACCATCGTTTGGTTGAGAAGATGCTCTGCAGTATGAGAAGGACGATGTTCTTCCTTGTTGTGGCTATTCAATACTGGCTGTTCCGTCATGTTCATTTTATTCTTTTACAACACCTTCAGGTATGTGCATACCATACATGGTGAGATTGTTCTTTTTTGCATATTCCAGGATGCGCTTGCGTGATGCTGTTGCTTCCTCTGGGTTCATATCGAAGAATGGGCAATACTTAGGATGCTTCAACTGAAGAGCTGCACCATGCATGAGATCAGCGATAACGAGTATACTGTCCTTCTGGAATACGGTATGTCCAGGTGTGTGACCGTAAGCTGCTATTGTACTAACACCTCCAGAGAGTGTGTCACCAACTTCAAAGAGTTTGAGGTTATCCTTGTATGCCTCCAATACGGCTTTTGGCAAAGCGGCATTGTCTCCATCCATAGCCTTCCATGCTTCTACCTCTACTCGGTTAATCCAAAGTTTAGCGTTAGGGAATACCTTGGCATTATCCTTCAGCAGACCACCGATATGGTCAGGATGCATGTGAGTGATGTAGATGAGTTTAAGGCTATCAGGATTTACACCTTCTTCATTGAGCTTAGGAATGAGTTGACTGAATGGTGCTCCAAGTCCAGCATCAAGAAGAATTGTCTTGCCCTCTGAACGGAGAAGGAAACAGCTCATGCTTGATGGTACACCTTCCTGTAAACCAAGTGACTTCCATAGCGAATCTGGCACAGTTGGGAATATCTTATGCTCCTGAAGTGTAGGACCAGGTTTATCCTCAATCCAAGTGATTGTCGTCGGTTCTGATGTCTCAGCTGCCTCTTTTGAGGTGCTTGCGCATGACATTACAAGGAGTGATGCCATTGCTATTGAAAATACCTTCTTCATAATTTTATATTTTATATATGTGTGGTCTATGTGGACAATTCATGTTCTTATTTAAATTTGGTTGTCTCTATTGAATACTGGCATTTCATCTGGCAGGTCGATAGCTAATTCTATTAATCCCGCAACATTGCCTTCTACATCATACCATGGTGTCTGATGCAGGAGCTTGTGCTTGCCGTGACGGATAATCTGGTAGGTATTGCTTTCGCCCGATTCTATCATGTGACGAATCATAGCACCTGCTTTCTCGCCATGACAATTATACAGGTTCTTGCCAACAACATCACCATCACGATCGATGGCACGATTGTTCTGATAGAGTACAATACCCGCATTGTCGCATACAGTTGCTGCTATGTTGGGTACGTTTTCGAAGTAGTCAAATGTCTGTTTCATAATCATTATCGCAATTTCCGCAGCTGGAACAACCGTTGCAGGTCATTCTACTGCCACATGTTTTACAATGTTCTCTGAAGAAAGGAGTGTAGGCTTCCATATCAAAGAATCCTGGTTCTGGGTTCATCAGTTTGAAGTCAATGTCTTTTCCTTTGTAGCTCAATCCTGACTTGAAGGCTTGGAGCGACTGGGTGCGTTTATCGGGAATGCGATACGTTTTGCCTTCTTTCACGAAGACCGTTCCTGTCTCGATGAAGTCAAAGGTCACGTCATGGTTACGGCATTGGTCACTCAGTTTCTTTACCCATTCATAATGACATGGTCGTGCGCCATCGTAGTTCTCACCACCGCAAAGCACTTCCTCTATCTGACTAGTGGCAAGGTATTTCTCTGCATCTACTTCACCGATGAAAGGTGCAGCCATGAAACCTTTGTGCTTGGCAGGGATGTCGAGCAGGATAGGGAGGCGTTCATCAGCACGCTGTTGATTCTCGGTTGTGACCTGTAGCAGTACATTTTCATAGCCATAACCCCAATCCTTCGGCAGACATTCCTTGATTCGGCTTGCTCTTTTGGTAAGCAGACGAAAGACGATGTCTGGGCGTTGGCGTATGATTCTCCATGCTTCTTCTCGCCATTCGTCCGCTTCCTCCACAAAGAAATCGGTCGAAAGTCCTACATAAAGTTGCATCCCTGAGGGAAGTTTGAATCTACCGTCACGTCGCCTCTGCACAGGGAGATTGAAGTTCTCTGTGCGATAGACCTTTGAGGTGTCGATGCCACGTTTCCCATCAAGGAAATACATGTAGCAATGCTGACAGCCCTCGCTTATCTTATGGCAACCGTGCCAGGGATTCCAGATGATCATTTATGGGCGTTCCTTCCTATCTTTCTCTTTACTTGCCAACTTCAATTGGTATTTACATCTTACTGCTTTTGGCAGTTTGGAAACAACAAGGTCGTATGACTCCTTAATCAAGCCTTCAACCAACTCTTTTTCCAACTGTTCGTAATACACATCACTCCAATGCTTTTTGTTCCAATGCCAAGCTGGAGTGACAGCGGAATAATGTTCTCGCAATTCCTCGTTTCTATCTGGAGCCAGCTTTAGGGCGAACCTTGGCTGACCATCTTTCATGTCGTGTTTACCACCACTCAGCCATAGGCATAGGAATATCTTACTCTCTATGCGGAAGGTGATGATGTCATCGCCAAATGGTTGGTCTTCGGTTACACCATTGATGGAAAGCGTGTATTCTCTTACTTGTACAATGTCCATAGTTGCAATAGATGCTCTTTATCTTGTGCAAAATTAACAAATAATGCTTAATATAACGAACATTTTATTGAATATTTTTCAGTTTGACGTCTTTTTGTGCTTTTTACGCCACAAATCACCCATTATTGAGATGTGTAATTGACTATTATTTGCGATTTTGTGATAGTTTTTTTGCCAAGAAGTTTGGTCAATTTGGCAAATTTGCACTTTAAAATTGCAGAAAATACAGAAATATAGTGGTTTGGGCAAAGAAATCTGCCTGTTTTTGCTGTTTTTCGCTCAAAAATTAGTAATTTTGCAAAATATTGTATGCGTGTGCGTGCATAATGCGCATTATGTGGCAGTAAAAACAAAGACAAATACATTGGAAGGATAGTTATAAGGCTATGAGTCAGAAAGAACAGATACAACTCTTTGAAGAAAAGAAGGTACGTACCATATGGGACGATGAGAAGGAGGAATGGTTCTTCTCTGTCGTTGATGTGGTAGAGGTGCTGACTGATAGTGCTGACCCCAAGCAATATATCAAGAAAATGCGAGCGCGTGACCCTGAGCTTAACGCCAGTTGGGGTACAATTTGTACCCTAACTCGAATGACGGCTTCTGATGGTAAGAGTTATAGAACGCAAGCAGCTGATATAAAGGGAATATTCCGCATCATCCAATCCATCCCATCTCCAAAAGCTGAGCCCTTCAAACAGTGGATGGCACAGGTTGCAGCCGAACGACTCAATCAGATGCAGGATCCTGAGCTAAGTATTGACCAAGCTGTTACTGACTATAAACGTTTGGGGTATAGTGACGCGTGGATCAAGCGTCGCATCAAATCCATCGAGATACGCAAAGACCTCACCGACCAATGGGACAAAGCCGGAGTGAAGGAAGGTCAGCAGTACGCCTCGCTCACCGACATCATTACCCGTGCCTGGAGTGGCAAGACAACAAAGCAATACAAGCAGTTCAAAGGGTTGAAGAAGGAAAGTCTTCGCGATAATATGACGAACCTCGAGCTCGCCCTTAATATGTTTGCTGAGTCAGCTACCGCAGAGCTCCACAAAGAAAAGAATCCTCATGGTTATAACGCCAGTGCCAAACTTGCGCAAGCAGGAGGAAAGGCAGCCGAAGCCGCACGCCTCAATCTCGAAGAGCAACTTGGTCACAGCATCATCTCGCGAGAGAAAGCCACCGATTACCTCCCACCTGCTGACCGCTGGGACTCATTGCCCGAAGAAAAGGATGATGACGAGAACTAATAAATCGTAAATCGAAGAAACAATTAGACGGAGTAACTCCGCATAACATACACGCCCAACGCTCATCATGGCGCAAAACTGTTTGAGCAAATGAATGGTTGCCTCGTGCGACCACTTGCCAGTGGGCAAGGAAGAACATATTGAAAAAGGCGTTTTCTGGACGCTTTGGTTTTGACTATGTAAGAACTTCGCAACTTCAAACTGTTCGTCAAAAACAAAGCAACGGGAACGCCCCTTGTAAGGTGTAGTTATTACAAAGATCATTGATACTGGACAGCCAAAGGTGTGTCCTTTTGTCAATGAGTGTTGTTGTATACATACCTTTCGTGGGGCTGATCCGCGTTGCTCGTTTCGACGAACAGGGCAATGCGAAGGCCTTTACATAGTGGAACGAGCGACAGGAGCTGGCTCCACGTTTCTTTTTCTGTATGGGATAAAAACATAAATGTCAAATTGAGGTTATTGGAGTCTTGACCTTGTAATGGTGCTAACAAAGCATCGAAAAACTGATTATTAAATTCATGTCCAATAACAAATGTCCAAGATAACGTGGGATAAGAAGACGGGAGGCGTGTTGTTGAAACGCCACATCTCGAAGGAGACGCTAAGTGTGTCTCCTCGTCCTGTGTTCTTTGAGGAGCTTGACCTTCTGAAACTGAAAGAGAAGGGATGGAGCTATCCTGAATGCAAGGAACCGTTGCTTTGGGCATGCAACAAACTATATTACTACAGAGGCGAACAGGTGTTTGAGGTAAAGGGTGCCAATGTCTATGATGCTCCTACTGTTGTGTTTGCCGAGGGTAAGGAGAAACTGAAGCTCAAACCTGTAGATGTGGAAGGCATGCTCGAACGCAATCGTGATGAGATGTTCGTCATAGAGAGTGAAGCAATAGAATTTATTCGCGATACCTACACAATGTATTCTTCTGCCAAGAAGTCGGTTGGTGTTGCAAAGGCCAACCAGTTGGACTTCGAAGCACTTGCTGCCAAGGTTGAGAAGAAGACCAAGCAGAAGATGGCTATTGTGAAGGAGGATTGCGATAGCTTTGACGTGATGCCACTCGAACAGGCAGAGGCAGAGGGTAAGCGTGTTTATCAGACAACACGTATCGATAAGTTCCTTGCTTCGTTCAGCGGTGGTAAGGATTCGCAGGTTGTGCTCGACCTCTGCACTCGTGCCATTCCTCCAGAGAATTTCGAGGTGATCTATAGCGACACCGGCTATGAACTGCCACCATCACTCCAGATGTATCAGGAGATCATCGAGCATTATCAGAAGCTTTATCCCGAACTGAAATTCTCAGTAGCCAAGAATCACGCATCCGTATTGAGTTACTGGGACAAGATAGGAACACCAAGCGATACTCACCGTTGGTGTTGTGCTGTCATGAAAACAGGTCCTCTATACCGAATGCTCAAGACGGAGGACAACAAGCAGGCAAAGGTACTCACGTTTGATGGTGTTCGTGCCGAAGAGAGTACCAGACGTTCTGGCTACAATCGCATCGGTAAGGGCGTGAAGCATAGTACTGTTATCAATGCAAGCCCTATTCTTTATTGGAACTCAGTTGAGATTTTCTTGTATCTCTTCAAATACAATCTGCCTATCAATCCTGCTTACAGAAACGGTATGACTCGTGTAGGTTGTTTGATTTGTCCATTCTCTTCTGAATGGAATGATATGGTATCTAACCAACGATACAAAGAAAGCCTTAAACCATTCTTGTCAAGAATTGAAAACATCACCAAGGCTTCTGGTGCTCAAGACGTTCAAGATTACATTAAACAAGGAAATTGGAAAAGACGAGCAGGAAGTCGAGAGATGCATTTCCCTTCGTTCATGCAGATTAAGGAACATAAACCACACATTACCTTCATTCTTACAAAACCACAGAAGGATCCTTTTACATGGCTTGAAGCAGTAGGTAAGAATCAAATATCTATTAGCGAAGATGGTAAGATTAAGGGCGAGCTTAGATTCGACAAGAATACATACAAATTTGATGGTACAATAAAGGACGATACTGTCAAAGTTACTTTCTATAACACTTTCCAAAGCCCTCTGATGCAGGGATATTTGAAAAGAGTATTCTACAAATCTACATACTGTATCGACTGCTCTGTTTGTGAAGTAGAGTGTCCTACAGGTGCATTAACAATCTTACCAACGCCCAGAATTGATGCCGATAAGTGTGCACATTGTCAAAAGTGCCTAATGTTCCATGAGCACGGATGTATAGCAGCTTATTCCTTGGCAGAAACTGGTATTCAAGGAAGCGTAAAAACAAATAATAATATGAAACTCGTAAGCTACAATAACTTTGGAATGAATAGCGACTGGACAGATTATTTCTTCTCCAGCTATGAGACTTACTTTGATGACAACTCTCATGGTCTCAACCCTAAGGAAATCTTACCAAACTTTGTGAAATGGTTAGTTCAAGCAGGTATCCTAAACGACACTAAGAACAAGCAGATTACCGAAGTTGGCAAGAAGTTGGCAGAAAGCTACATTGACATGCCAGATGTTGTTTGGCAGGTAATTTGGATAAACCTTACATACAACTCACCAATTGCGAAGTGGTATAAGGAAGCCATTGATTGGGGTTCGCAATTTACTCAGGCAGACATTGAAGAATTGCTTAAGTCTGATTATCCTGACCTAAGTCCTAAGACTGCTCACAACATCCTCTATGCTCTCTTTAGAACTTTCCGTGAAAGTCCTATTGGTGAAATGGGTCAACTTATTTCAGAGTCAAAGCAGCACTATAAGAAGGAATGTCAAACAGACCTCACAAATATTGCCGTTGCTTACTCTCTCTATAAGTATGCAGAATACAAGAACATTCGTTCTATGAGAGTAACTGACATCTATGCTGCTGATAACAAGGCTGGCATTTATAAGGAGTTCGGTATTTCAAAATCCGACTTTGTCGATATTCTGAGATCACTCAATAGTGAAACAAATCGTCTCATTGTTGCTGAGCTTAATATGGGCTTAGACAATATTACTCTTCGTGATGACATCACTTCTGAGGATGTCTTAAAGTTAATGCTCTAATATGGCTAATCAACTTAGGATAAAATACTATTCAGATGCTTTTTTGAAGCTTCATTGCGCTCAGGTTAGAGGCAGAAAGATATTCGCAAAACCTATCTTTGTGTTTTCTGTAATCCAAGCAATTGAAGACAAAGTAGTGACTGAAAACAAATTCGAATATGGCAAAGGGAACTTTGAACAGTTTCGTGAGATTTACAAAGACACCTACATGTCTTATCAGCCAAATGAGTACCTGACACCCATATTCAAGCCATACTTCCATCTTACTACTGATGGTTTCTGGCATCATAAGGTATTAGACGATAACGTCCCAAAGAAGTCATCTACAACCTATCTCAAAGATAACGTCTCATACGCCTACCTTGACGAAGCCCTTTGGGATTTGCTTCAAGAACCAAGCGTGAGAGAACAATACAGAGAACTGATAGTAAACTTTTTCCTAAGACCAAAAACAGAAGAATAATCATGGCATCAAAATATAGCGACATCATAACCCTCAGCAAGTCAAGGACGGTATATAACATCCGCGAAGAGGGACCAGAAGATTGGAAGACCTTCATCGCCAACAAACAATTCAACGAGTTGTTGGAAAAGACCATAAAGGCTGTATTCAACAACGATCCAGATCACCACAAGTCAATATGGATGATGGGTACATACGGTTCGGGCAAGAGTCATGCTGGAGCCGTGGTAAAGCATCTGTTGTGTGACCCATTGGACAGCATTATGGATTACGTGAACTTAGAGTACAAGGATCCAAAGTACGATATGTTGCGTTCCAACATCCTCTCATTGCGCGACATGAAGCGTCTGTTCCCTGTCAGTCTTTATGGTCAGCAGAGCATCACACACGAGGATGACCTTTCGCTCCAGATTCAGCGAGAGATAAAGAGTGCATTGGAAGAAGCAGGTTTGAACATCAACGTGAAGACCGACTTCGATACATACATTGAACACATCAATCAGCAGCCACAATTCTGGGAAATGCTGATAGAACAAAGTCCCAAGCTCTACTCTAAGGCTCCCGACATCAAGAAGCTGAAGAGTGATCTTGCAGCTTGCGACCCTGGTGTACTCGATGTGGTAAACGATGCACTTCGTGAGAATCGTTATGCAGTACGTATGGATAGTCATAACCTCTGCAAATGGATTATAGAGGTTCAGAACAAGTTGCGCGAAGGTGGCGAGTACGATGGATTGTTGATTGTATGGGATGAGTTCACCGAAATCTGTACCTCAGCCATCGGTATCAAATTGCTGGAGCGCATACAGGAGATTGCGGATACCCTAATGTCAACAGAGCATGACAGCTACTTCCTGCTTATCTCACATCCTTCAGCACTCTACGGATTGAACGAGGAGAAGCGAAACCAAACTATTGGTCGCTACAACCACATCACTTACAACATGGAAACCGTAAGTGCGTTCAAGATCATGTCGCGCAAGTTCAATATCCTTGACGATGACGCACACGCAGAGTTGGTAAAGGAGTTCTATGATGCCAATGGCGAACTGCTCAATATCTACTCGACAGCATCCAACCAACCCGAGGAAACAAAGAGCGACATCAAGAAACTCTTCCCTCTGCACCCAGGCACAGCCGACCTTGCTACATACTATGCTCGTGAAGCAGGAAGTTCAAGCCGAAGCGTATTTGAGTTCCTTGCAAGCGATGATGTACGAGCATTCTTCGAAGACGAATTAGCATTCAACAACTATGCCACCATCACAGCCGACTACCTGTGGGATTATGTTCGGGAGGCATTCAACGAAGATACTGCACGCTTTGGTGCCGTTACAGAGAAGTACAACACCTTCAACCTGAAAGTGGAGCATCAGGGCGAGCACTATGCAAGCGTGTTCAAAGGCATTCTCCTGCTCAATGCGCTCAACAATATCGCTCACAACGATACAGTAACACCATCGGAAGAGAACATCAAGAACCTCTTTGCTGGTACTGAGATTGCTGCCGATGTTGACATGATTCTCGACTACTTCAATGAGAAGAGTATCATCCAGAGACTCCCTGGCGGCATATTCTCAATCCAGTTTACCGCACTTCCCGGCAACGAGATTGAAGACATCAAGAAGGACTTGGTAAGCGGTCAGTTCAAGTTTACTGATCAGGTAGCCAAGTTCTCGGACGTTGCACTCAATGAGTTCAATAAGGCATACGCCAACATGGCACGTCCATACAAAATAGAAATCTACAGTCAGCAGACAAACGAGTTCACCCTTCAGAACCGTATCGAAAACGGCAAGAAGACATGCAAGGGATATGAGTTGTTTGTAGCCATCCTTGTTGCAAGAAACTTTGATGAACTGAACTTCCTGAAGACAAAGGCACACGACTGGAACATTCAGGGAAAGCTGAAGGATGTTTGTATGGTTGTGTTTGATGCAACCTTCGAGAACAAGAACTACGACGACTTCATCAACTTGATGGCAAATGCAACCTGTGCTCAGCGTCATGGCCTTACTTCACAGCAAGACACTCACATGGGCAACGCAAAGAAGATGGTGAAGGATTGGGCTTCGCGTATGCGTGTGGGCAATTGCACATATTATATAAATGGAGAGGAAGATACCGTATCAGGTCAGAAACTTGTCACCACAATCAATGGCGTTGTGGCTCCATTCATCTTCAGTTCAGGTCCTGAGTCGTTACAGTTAATCCAGTCGAAGTTCTCAAAGACCTATTGGAAGAAGCAAGCAGCGAAAGTTGCAGTGGATGCCGTTCTGCAGTTCAACGCCAAGGATGAGATTATTGCCAAGGCAAGTGGTCAGGGTAAGCACGTAGAATATCTGTTGCAAGATAGTGTGGATAGCAACCTCGATTGGAAGAGCGACATTGATACCAACCATCCGCTCAAACTGGTTTGCGACTTCGTGGATAATGTATTCAAGAAGACCAACAAGAACCAGGAGTTCAACCTTGGTGAGAAATTGGCTCCTCTGTCAGAAGCACCTTACGGTTTGTACCAGAGCTATGCAGGTATGAGTATGGTAGCTTTTGCTATGCGTAAGTATGCGAAGCAGATATTCGACATGAGCGGTAAGCCTCGTGACAGCCGAAACCTTGTTGATGATGTATGCGAGGTGTTCAAGGCATGGGAAGACGGAAAGAAGAGCAACAAACTGAACTTCATGTTCGAGAGTAAGGAGTCATCCGACCTCTGCCAGTATTTCCTCCATACCTTCCACCTCAACAGCCTTCCGGGATATAAGGACGTGTCGAGCCTTACCGATGCACGTTGGGCCTTGCTCGAATATGCCAAGAAGAACGGTTATCCTCTCTGGGCATTGAAATATACAGGATGCAAGGAGGAGATTGTAACCCTCGTTGACAACATCGTGAAGATATGCGATCCTAACGGACTTGCCAATCAGGAGATGATAGGACAGACAGCCAAGTTGTTCAAAAAGCTTGACCTCGACCTCAATCTTCTCCTTGTTGAACCAGACGTATTCAAGAAAGGCTTCCTTGCATTCCTACGCAAAGAAGAGAAGGTTGCTTTGCAAGATCATGAATTTGACTCAGTATATGACTACCTGAAGAAGCACTTGCAAGGCGAAATCGGTAGATGGAGCGAAAGCGAGGTAAAGATACAGGAGCTTTATTGGCGCATGGAACAAAACGATGGCGGCAATGGCGGCCAAGGTGGTAATGGCGGCAATGGCGGCAATGGAAATGGCGAAGGCGGTCAAGGTGGCCAGGGAGGTTCTGGCAACCAAGGCGGCAACGGTGCGAATGCTGGTGGTCAAGGCGGCAATGGCGGTTCTTCTGATTCAGATTTGAAGAAGAAGAAGGAAGAGGCCAAGCACCATGTGGCAGAACTGACCGATGAAAAGATTCGCCAAAGCATTGAGAATATGATTGAGAACGAAGACAGTTACATCATCGATACTATACTGAAATATGTACGCTGAATTTAACAACATAGACGACCTCTTCAATGCTGTCAAGGAAGACAAGCAAGCAGATGGTGTGAACTCGGTTACGCTCAACCGATACCCAATGCGCTTTGTCCTCTTTGACAACTTCCGTGACTCGTATGCCTTCATCATCCGCATGATGCAGGAAATGAAGGTGAGCATGGAAGAGGTGCAGCATTGGCTGGATTCCGATTATCCCGACTACATCATCTCACATTCGAGATTGGCAGATGAGATGGGAAAGTATTTCAAGGCATTGAATGGAGAAAGCAAGATTATTGCTCCATTCTCCGAGTTGGCACGTTTCTACGACAACGATGCCAAAAAGCAGTTTGACGCCCTCATCAAAACGATAAAGGGCTTCGAGTGTTTGCAAGAGGGATGGGATAAGAAGCAAAGAATCTATATCCCTATAGTCGGTCTTGAAGGCAAGATGTCCACATTCTTTAGCGACACACAGACAACCATCTGGTATCTGCGTGCGGAGAATCAAGAACTAAACTACAGATTGATACTGACTGACCGCACAACATACGGTGTGCAGAATCTGGAAAGCCAATACACCATAGTGAAGAATGTGGCAGAGTGGCTTGACTTCTGGCGTAATAAGGATTATCACGAGAAGCCAAACATCATCTGTAGTTCACGCTCCATCTATGCCAATGCCTGCTATGCACAGCCGGACAATGCCTTTACGTATTGTACCTGTGGCAGCGTCTATGAGTTCCTGAACAAAGGTTTGGGATTGAGTTTCTCAGACATTCAGTATAAGGAGAAGGACGAAGAGTACTGGAAGGAACTGGCAAAGGAGGTTGACCTACAGAGTCAGTTTGACTTCAACGTATTCTTCAGCCGTCACTTTTCTATGACCCAGGTAGAGGATTACAAGGCTTTCATAAAACTTTGGTTTGAGTATAACGATGGCTTCAGCAGATGGTTGCTTATCAATACCTATATAAATAAGTTTGGTGAGGATCAGTATCTGTGCCGAGTTCTGTCAAAGCTTAGTGATGAATCAGACAGAGAACTCTTTGCCATGCTTGCGCTGGAATTTACGAACGTCAAGGAAGAAATGGATGTTCGTAGATACTGCATGAACGAAGCAAGCAAAAGAGGCATACAGCTGACGGTAGAGGCACAGAATGACCTTCAGAAGAAATTGCTCCAGATTGCAGCATCAGATGGTTATCATTACGCGATTTCCCTGTTTACCTCCATGTCGGTCAAAGAGAAGGAACTTGCAATTACTTGGTTGGGTAAGGGGCTCATTCAGGTTAATGATGTGGAGCACTTCTATCTAGAACTTTACCACTATCTACAGCCATCAACTGGAACTATCGATGCCAACCAGACGTGGTGTCTTGACTACTTCAACAAGTATAAGAAGGCGAAGATTGCTGACCATTATGATGAAGATGTGGCCAAGATTATTGAGGAACGGAATGGTACACCTGTCAAGTTCAATAACTGGTACCAGAAGTTCCATACGACAAACAATATCCTCAACAACCGTGGTGACATAGAGGTATTCTATTGGATAGATGGTCTTGGGGTTGACTGGATTACGCTTATTGCCTATCTTGTAGAACAGAAGATGAGCGAGAAGGTCTTCCTGAATGATGCAATGATAGCAAGAGCAGTATTGCCGACCAAGACAGACATCAACAAGGAGAACCTGATGAAGCTGATAAAGGGAAATGTGACCTTTGAGAAGATAGGTGACATCGACCAGATGGCGCATAAGAACAACAATATCTATCCCAACAACATCATCGCTGAGATAGAAGCTGTAACTGAAACCATCAACGAACTGCTGAGAAAGTACATCGGCAAGAAGATTGCCATCGTTTCGGATCATGGTATCAGTTATCTGTCGCAAACACAGCAAGGCTTGAACCTTGGAGGTTTCGAGAGTCACCATTATGGCAGATATGCAACGAAGAGTAAGGGAAAGCTTGTCGGTGATGACAACTACTTCATGCTGGAGGATGGAAAGACCGTTTGTGCCTTGAACCACCAGTCACTTTGCGCCAAGATCAATACCGGTTCAGGTGCTCATGGGGGTTGTACTCCCGAGGAAGTGCTGGTTCCGATACTTATCATTTCGTCTTCACCAAACAACAAGAACTGGAATGTTCAGATATTGAACAAGGATGTGTCGGCAACGGATCCTGTCATTCACATGAAGATTGTTGGTCTTTCATCATTGGATAGTCCTAAGGTGTTCTACAACGGCAGGTCTTACAACGTATTCTCTGTGGGTCATGATCTCTTTGATAGTGAACCGATAGAATTGAAGAACGAAGTGACAGATGTAGAAATCCGCATTGGCGAAACATCTGAGATAAAGAAGATTAGTGTACAAACCGGAGGTCAGGAAGACGACCTCTTTGCAGGAATGATATAATTATGAACATAGAGCTTTCAAATAAGATTAAGCAGTATTTCTCTGCAATGGCCATCTACAAGGACCCAGAGAAAACGAACAGCCTTTTCAGCGGTCGTAATCTTCCTTCATTTGTTAAGGACTTCCTGCTGAAGAGATACATAGACTTTGACGGAAACCTCAACGCTCAGGGGCTTACAAGTTTCCTTGACTTGGTGATTCCGCAGAATCCAACAGCCGTTAAGGAGAAACTTCTTGCAGGTCAAGACCTGACCCTGCTTTGTCGTTTCATCATCTACATAGACCTTGTGAAGAATGTGAAGCGTTTCAGCATTCCAGATATGGGTATCAAACTGAACGAAGGTCAGATTCCAGAGTATGTATGTGAGAAGCACAGAGGCGAGTTGGTAGATGGTGAGAAATGGGGTATCATCAAGATTTGCCTCTTGCCAGATGAGGATGGCAAAAAGAGTCATGTAGAGATGGTTGACTATAAGCCATTCAAGCCTTATAGCTCGGTGGATGTCGGCTATCTTGCTGATGCTCGTAGTAATTTCACTACGACAGAATGGATTGATGTATTGCTTTCTGCCATGGAATATGATCCTGATGGTTTCGAGAGCATGACCCAAAAGGTTGAGTTCCTTACTCGTCTGCTTATCTTCATCGAACCTCGTCTGAACGTGATTGAACTTGCGCCAAAAGGTACAGGTAAGTCGTATGTGTTCGGCAATCTGTCAAAGTACGGCTGGCTTGTGAGTGGTGGTAAGGTTACTCGTGCTAAGCTCTTTTGGGATAAGCAAAAACAGCAGAATGGTATCATCAAGAACCATGACTTTACTGCTTTTGACGAGATACAGACAATCACATTCCAAGAGCCTGCTGAAATTCAGGCAGCATTGAAGTCGTATCTGGAGAGTGGTAAAACAACCATTGATAATCAGGAGTTCTCGTCTGAATGTGGCTTGATGCTGATGGGTAACATCCCATTGAGTATGGAGAAACTGCCTATCTCAAATCGCTACTTTGACAACCTGCCACAGAATTTCTGCGAGTCAGCTTTGCTCGATCGTTTCCATTGTTTCATTGAAGGTTGGAAGTTGCCGCGAATCAATACCAACATGATTTTCAAGGGTTGGACAATCAACGTTGAGTACTTCTCTGAGATTATGCACTCAATGCGTACTCAGAATATTTACAACCAGATATACGATGAGTTGGTGGCAATCGCTCCAAATACAGATATGCGTGACTCAAAGGCAGTAAAACGTATCGCCACGGCATACATGAAACTCCTCTTCCCCCATTGGCGTACTGTTGAGGATGTCAACAAGCAGGAGTTCGAGATCTTCTGTCTGAATCCCGCCATTCATAGAAGAGGAATCGTTAAACAACAATGCCACTACATTGATCCTGAGTTTAAGCAGCAGATGAGTGGAATAAGCATGAAGTAAAAAAAATCTAATATAATCATGGGTAAGATTGATATAATATTCCATGAAATCATATCTGAGCAAGATATGGTTGAGGCGTTTGATTACAAACCATCTGACTATCCAACAATAGACAGAGGTGTAAAATCGCGCAACAAGTATGTCAAAGCCATTGCTAATATGCTACTTCAATACGATAAAAAAGTTGAAGAAGTTAGGATGGACATGCGTATAAAGAATGAGACAGGCAAGGTGGTAATCAAAGACAATGTGTTTGAAGCCATCTATCGTAAATTTGTTAAGGACATGGAATAAAGCTTATGAAACTAAAGAAACTTGTAATCGAGAATTTCCGCAGTTACTACGGAAAGAAAGAGTTTGTATTTGGAGATAAGCTCAATCTTATCCTTGGTTCCAATGGTGATGGTAAAAGTACCTTGTTTGAGGCACTTAACTGGGTGCTGACACAAAAGGCTACTGACGTTGATAAACTCCCCAATATTGAATCGTTGGTATCTGCCAAGTTCTTTAAGGAACTACCGGTTAATACGCCAAAACCTGTACGAGTAACACTTGAAGTAAAGAATAGTACAGGACAAACTAGTAGTTTGTAAAGGCTAAAAAGTGACTATTGGATATTTGAGTTCGGGATAAGAATTACCAAAATTCAAGCTGAATGGTAGGTTCAATACGCACGTCCAATGCATCCGGTTTGTTGTCGAAGAAACAGTAGGCACCCATTGCAGATACGAGATTGATAAGGAACCCGTTAATGGACCTGTGTCTGGAATGTACAAGGTTTGCCTTGTTCTTCAGCTGGTCGTTGATGAGCTCGATCACATACCTTTTCCTGAGCTCCAGCTTGTCCCAGAGCGGCATAAGTTTGTTCTTCATGTTGCCCTTCAACCCGGTAATGACCTGTATTCCATCCGGGAAGAGGTAGTCGAACAGCCTTTGCGAAATGTACCCCCTGTCGGCGAACAGCTTCCCGTAGAGTTCCTTTGAGAGGACCTTCCACACCCCAAGGTCCCTGTCGTCAACGTTTGCGGGTGTAAGGCAGAAGGTTATGATCTCCCCGCGGTCATTGCACACCAGGTGCAGCTTGAATCCGTGACACCACCCCATGGTGCCCTTTCCGTCCTTCGCGATGCCCTTGAAAACCCTGTTCATGTACCTTCTGACGTTGTGGCAGACCGGTATCATCGTGCTGTCCGCGTATGACACACCGGTACAGTGCCCGAATGCCACCAGCTTGCAGAAAAACATCATCTTGAAGAATACCCGTCCCTGAAGCTCGTTGAACCTGTTGTAGGAAACGACGTCAGGAAAGTCACGGCGCATGCTTTGGCAGATGTACATCAGATAGAAGTGCTTGAAGTTCCGGAACGAGCCGAAGTGATACATAAGGAGTATGGTGATTATTTCGGAGTCGGACAGCCTTGCCTTCCTGTTCCGTTTTTTCCTGCCGGAAGCGTCAATGAGTGCACTTTTTGCGGTTTCGAACTCATAAAGTTTGCAAAATTCATCTACGGCACAGAAAATTTCTGTAATTTTGTCGCGGATAATCATATTGGTATTCTATATGTATATATTTGATTTTTAACACCATAAAGTTACATATAAATACTTGATTACCCAAACTTTTTTATTACTTTCTTATCCCGAACTCAAATATTGGATATAGATGTTTTAGCTTTATTCTGGCGTCCTCTGTAGTGAATTGCCAGTTCACGGCTTTCTGCTTTGCATTCCTATCCGTATGCCACCTCTTCTGCTCGTCATTCAGGTCTTCCAGACTGCCAATTCTTCGTTTGCCCAAGCACTGCTTCGTTAATGCGGCCAATTCTATCTCGGCAATGTCCAGCCAACTGCCATGCTTCGGAGTATAGTGAAATTCATATCTTCTGGCAAGCCTCAGGGCCTCTGCAGGAGGAAATGCCTCGTAGAACGAACTTTTGTCGTGAGTATTGAGATTGTCACATACCATTATTATCTTGTCTGCATCCGGATAAATCTCATCAGCAAGCCATTTCATCCGCTTTGCCCAGTCAGTCTTTGTCCTATGCTCCAATGCCTTGGCATGGCGGAATCCGGCAAGAGGCTCTGTAAAAAGAAATATACTGCAAGTACCATTGCGGATGTATTCACTGTCCTGGATCATGGCACCGTTCTTTTTGCGGTATCCTTTACGGGCATGGGCTAAAAGCTGCAGCGGTTTCTCATCCATGCAGACAACAGGATAGCGTTCGTCGTATGGACGGCTATACACTTCCAGCACATCCTCCATGCAGGCAGCAAAATCAGCACTCTGCTCCTTGGGTATGCACCATTCCCCAACCAGATGCGGCTTGAGGGAGTTCTCCTTCAGTACTTTCCCTACTGTGGTATGGCTAATACTGTCTATGTAATTCATTTCTGCCATTCTTTCCGATAATAGTCTCAGCGTCCATCTGCAATATCCCTCAGGGGGATTGTGACAGGCCAGTGCAATCAGGTGTGCTTCTACTTCACCCGTAACTTTGCTCTCCACTGGTGGAGTACTGCGCTTCTTGCGATATATGCATTCAATGCCACTGACTTTATATTCCTTCAAAACCCTGCAGACCGTCTGCTTTGACGTATTTAACAAGTCTGCCAGCTCATCTGTTGGGTATTGCTTCTCTCCTTTGGTATCACTGTTGAGCAATATATGTGCACGTCTTATCGTACGGGCAGGACCTGTACCTTTGGAGATGACTGAATTTAGTATTTCTTTGTCTTCTGCAGAGAGTGTTATGATGATTTTTCGCCTTGCCATAGTTGAATGTAACCCGTTGGTTTTCAACTATAAAGATACTAAAAATATTTGACACACACAAATTTTGATGCCTGATATTCAATTCGTTAAGGCAACTTCCTTTGATGCCACATAACTCTCAGACTGATGTTGATATATTTATATACTTTTTGGTCACTTTTTAGCCTTTACAAACTACTAGGTAGTTCAACTAAAAAGTTGATGCGTTCGATGAGTCTGATGACAGGCTCTCGAGCGCATCATTGGTTAGAGGGATGTGGTTATCCTACGAGCTTCTGGGTCAGATTCTCGAGGATTTCTGCAATATAAGGAACGACAAGCTCGTGGGTGAGAGGGTTCTCGTCACCATAGAGCATTGTAGTTTCCTGAGGTTCCTCGCTGACTTGCAGGTTGGAGTCAAACTTACTCTTCGCATTGACATCGAAGATGAAGTCCTCACCAATCACCTGTAAGTCTGGCTTCTCAATGCCAAGCTCTGCGTAGATGTCAATCATGGCATCGTATGCACAGTAGTTGACATTGGCAACGTGCTGAAGGCAGCGGTAGTGATTGATGAGACCACAAAGTATGTGGAACTCAATCGTATCATCCTTCATGTCGTTGCGGAAGCAGACGAACTGGTCGAACGTGATACCTTGGGCAGACATGCTGGCAAGCCATTGGTAAAGAAACAGATCTGCTTCTTCGCTAATGTTGAAGACGACCATGTTATTGTCACCTCTGAACTTGAAGTGGAAGTCGATAAGACTCACTGGAAGTTCTGGGCGAGCATCGTGACCGAAGTCAAGGTCTGCCTTGTTGGTTACACGTTGTGCAAAGATCACTTCGCACGATTCCTGGTTCTCTGACTGTGCTATGCTTGCCAAAGCCTGGTTGGCAGTAGCATAATAACGGAATGAAATAATCATAGCGTCTCAAAAGAATTGTGATGCGTTCGATGATTTTGATGCGACCACCGAACGCATCGGGTTAAACAATCTTGTTACTTGCGGTGAGGAATGTCAAGATGCTTCTCAACGTAATACTCCAGAGCCGCATTGTGCTTTGCAGCCTTGTTGTACATGACCGCATAGCCAACAGCTATAGAACTTGCGAAAAGCAGGTAGAAGATAAGAACCACTACACGGAAATCCGTGAGAAAGTCCTTGTTAAGCCATGACTTCGCTGCCAGTCCCACGCGCTGCCATTGGGTGAGTTCGACCTTTGGGGTTGGATTCGCCTTAATGTACTCAGCGGTTGTCTTCAAGTTCTGGTAATGAGCATTGGCGTGTTTAGCAATCTTGATCATTAACTCTCCCATTGAAATTTGCAAGACGTTGATGTTGGAAACTTTGTTCTGAATATTCGTAATGCAACCATTGATGTTTGCCGTACGCATCAATACTTCATCGCTAAGTTCATCAACAGCATCCTCCAATCTCTCAATAGGCGAATATTGATTCTCCTGAGATGTCTTGGGATTACCAACCGCAATAGGAAGAGTAGGTGGAATCATCGATTCACGCTCACGTCCATGCTCGTCTTCAAGTTGCTTCTTCAAGGAAGTAACTTGTCCTGAGAGATTGACTATGGTAGCCTTCATGCTATCCATTTCTGCTGCCATAACGTGAATCTGATCATTATCTTTTCCCATATTGTCTTCGTTTTTTAGGGGTTATACAAATCTGGTTATTATCTCTCTTGTCCTTCTTCTTGTCGTCCCAGTCGTCATTGCTAGACCCACCTCCACCAACAGAAGTGGTAGCAGCAACGTGTGGCATAAGAATCAGTTCGCTTGCTACATCCAGAGCAGTTGCAAAGCCATCCTCGCCAGATTCCACAATATCCTCAATCCAATGTGATGACAATCCGCTATGCCTGTCCGAAGACTGCGTATGCGAATAATCATGTGGCATAGAATGAGGCAATCTGTCGGAAGCCTTACTCTCAATCCGTGAACTGTGCATGTCATGCTCGGAAAGCAGAGCATGATTAGATGAAATGGTCTGTCGGAACAAACGGTCGAGTGCAGCAACTGCAAGTTGAGGGTCGAGTTTGCTACCACCACAAGAGAACTTGTCGGTGGAAAAAACGATGCCAACAATGCTCTTACCATCTTGGGAACGTCTGAACGACATGCTCACTCCAACTTTTGCAAGTTCTAACTGGAATAACTGCCAGGAACTGCATGGTAGGGTAGAGAAGACTTTCTGACGAAGATTCTCACGAGCCCACTCGCGGTTGCGGAGTTTGTCGAGATTCTTGTCCTTCTTCTTGTCCCACTGCCAACCTGTAAAGCCATACTCCAGATTGATAGCCTTGCAGATCTGGGTGCTGCGCTCATAGTCATTGTTCATAGGAATGGTCTTACCAGAGTTGTCCACACGATTGAACACAAGATGAACATGCGGATGGTCGGCATCGAAGTGACGGACAATCATGTACTGAGTGTTCTGAATGCCCATACGCTTCATGTACTCCTTCACAGCAGATACCATAATATCTTCGGTAAGACTATCGGCATCTTCTGGTGACCATCCGAATGCAATGTGTCCGACGAATTTTTCCAAGCGAGGATTCATACGAGCCTGAAAGCTAAAGCTCGAAATGATGTTCTCTGGTGTGGTTGTACAGATACCTTCAGAAGCAAGTACGCGAGCACCTTTCCACTCTTGGGTAGTATAGTTGACCAAACCTGCGAAGTTCTTACCCTTGATGATTTTTGCTAGCATAGTGTCATCGGGTTTGAATCTGGTGAAGCAAATGACTATAGAACTGCACCGTGGATGAATACATCTTCGAGGCATCTTCATAGCCCATGATGTGTGCTGCGTGTGCCAGTTGGTTGGTGTTGTTGGTGAAGTTGGCAACGAGACGCATCAGTTCACATTCATCTGGCGTGGGTAACGCCTTGATGGTGACCTGCTGGGCAGACTTGGCAAGAAGTTCAGGAACTCGGAGCCCTGCGCTTTTGGCGTTGGCTCTGACAACCAAATCTTCAAGCGGATTGAGGTGCACGGTGTATTGCTTGGTCTTTTTCACTCCTTTCGGTAGTGGAGGGCGACCACCCTTATGCTTGTTGTCTGTCATTGTATGATTCTAATGTTCGACATTAAGAAGAATTAAGAGAAGGGTCAAATAGCCAGAGAGGTCAAGAGCGGTCTTTCCGCCACGTCCTGCTCACTTGCAGGGCAGTTTTGAGATGCTCAAAACATATCTTGCTTTTGACCCTTCTCTTCTGCTATAGCAGATGCCGTTGCACAGATTGTGTTGCGGCACTCATGACTATAGGTAGTACACTAAAATGCGTTACGCTATGAACAAAAGGGAAGAAAGAATTTGTCAATTCTTTCAATAACCCTTCGGGACATGATGATATTTCTGATGAATAATTGATGAATAGATAAAATACTGATATACAGATATTATATACTTCTTGTTCATCAATTCATCAAATTCATCGTAAACGTTCCATCATTTCTCGTGTGATAGTATAGTAACGACCCTTGCGAGAGCATGTGCTGACCCGTGAAGGTTTGCTGTAATCGACTTGATAGGTCGTGTAGCAGAGCGAGTTGTCAGCAGGTTCAAGCTGCCAATTCTCGTGGAGCACTATGCGTACCTGGTTCCTACCAACCGTTCGGTCGCTCATCCTAAGCAGGTCAATCAAGTCGTTCGGAGCAAAGTGGACAATGTCAACTCCCTCAGATTCCATGATATGAAGAATGAGTTCGGAGATGTCCAACTCTGTGCGGTTACGACTGCTGTGCATGATCTTGCGAAGAGCCTCTGTTGCGATTAGTTCAGGAGCAAACCACATGCGACTTCTCTCCTCGGTTGACAACGTTCTGTGCTGAAGGAAGTAGAGGAAAGCAGGAATCTCAGCCTCCAACTTGTCCAGCAAATGAACGTCGTCAATGTCCAGATGATTGACCTTGCGTACCCAATAACGATTCTCCTCTGGGTCGATGATGACAGGAAGATTCTCGTTGTTGGAACAGAGTATGAACTTGGCGAACAAGGGTACTGGATATTTGTCCTTACCCTTTTCCTCAATCTTCATGCTTCTGGCAGTACTGAGGCATTTGATACGCTCGCTGTCCTCACGTTTGTTCAGCAAAACCTCGTCAACCATGATAATCAGCATACCGCCCCAATCGCTATTGAATTTTGCACGAAACTCATCATTAGTATTGTAAGTGACATTGTCCTGAAATATCAGTTTGAGGAAGTTGAGGAACGTTGTCTTGCCAGTTCCACGCTCGGTTGATACCAAGAGCAAAATAGGCAACTTGACCGCTGGACGTAGGTACAACAGTTGCAGATAATCCAAGCCCATTTCGTAATGCTCCTCGAAGATATGGCGAACTAACATCTGGATGTGTGGAAACTCACCTTCACAAGGTTTGTGGGGGATGGGCTCATACAGATTGTAGAATTTGCCATGGTTTCGCTGATAATTGATGTGACTCGGGTAAGTTGTAAAAGCATCATACTTCGGTACATGACTCGCATAATCAGACCCATGGTCAGCCTTGATTGTAGCGTAATTCCAAGGAATACGCTGACGCATCAAATTGCCGTCAAGTCCAGGAGCATACACTATCTTGTAGTAAGATGTACCTACACGAATGTATGGCATTTCGTCTGGCAAGTCTGTCTGCTTTTCCATGTCTTGTTGAACTGTATCTTCGTTCATAACTTGTAAGCATTAGCAGGTTTACGACGAATACCACTCTGCATTGCAGCAAGAATGCTCTCCTGAGTCTGCTCTGCAGATTTTCGGTGACTCTGTTCCATCCATTTAATCAGTTCAGAACGCTTGAACATAAGCTTCTTGCCTGGCTGGTAGAACGGAATCTTGTGAGTTTGGGTCATGGCATAGACGGTTGACTTTGCCAAACCCAATATTCTGCACGCTTCCTCAATATTGATAAGTTCCTCGGGCTGTAACTTAGCAGATTGCTGATTGAAATAATGATCCATGTTACAACGGATATAACTGAGATCATCTTTCACCTGCGACATCCACGAGAAAAATTCTTCAATAGTAGGCATATTCTTATCGTGTTAAAGAGTTAAAGTTAAACCTATGCGATGTCAAGCAACGATTCGCCCAATGGAACACAACGGATCCTAAAGGCTCCATCGTTGTTTGTCATCTTCTTGACTATAGTACTGTGGTCGGTGTTGGCAAAGACCAGAGGAAACAGGTGGCGTAGGAACCACGCTATTTCATCGCGCGACTTCTCCAGTCGTCTGCCAACATTCCAACCAAAGTGGTATAGGTCTTTTGTGGTTAACCCATTCATGGCGCTTAGAGGTCTCTCGATAGGAGTGATATCGCTTGCCGAAGCCTTGAATGATAGTACGCTATCCTTAATCAATTCCATGTCTTCGCTACAAAAGAAGGCATTGAGGGTAAGGGAAGTGTAAGCTACAATCTCATGCAATGTGTTTGCTGCTTCATCTTCCTTTTCCCTTTTGGTATTCAGGGACGCATCTTCAGACAAGTCTTGCCCAGCGAGTCTTGCATCCTCGTGCTCCACATTATTATATATAATAGGTGTGGTGCGATTGCCGAGGAGACATCTGACCGTGATGAGGATAATCTTCGTAAGAATGAGTGTGCTTACAAATGCCACTAATCCCAGGAAGTTATCAAGACCACAATTGACCGTAATGAACCAATAAGACAGCCCTCCCATCTCGAGCTGGAAGAGAAAACCGGTTAGTATGCATATTTTCTGTCTATTGGTTATCATTGTATCTGATTTTTTCTGATTAAAAGTACAGTTTCATTTGCTTTCGTTGCTCAAAGGTATATATTTCTTTTGATATAACGCTTGTTTTTAATTATTGAAACACAGCCTTTTAAGACTGTTTAATTACTCAGACAAAAATTAGACTTTCTAATTAGACCTGGGACAGTCGAAATTGCAGTTTCTGTGATTTTCGCTTATGTGGCACGACATGGTCGTCAGATGTGATTAGGGAACCTATGAAAATGGAATCTCATTACAGGGTGGGATGTAGAAGAATAAAGGCTCACCTCGTAGTGAGATGAGCCAAGATAAAGTGAAAATGATGATGTGATGCGAGAATCACTTCTCATCATAGATAGAAAACGCATTGATTGATTCCTGCTTCTTGGAGTCAATAATGTGAGAATAGAGCTCCGTAGTACCTATATTGGCGTGAGTGAGAAGATTTTTCACCGTAAAGATGTCAGTACCGGCAGCCAGTTGAAGAGTAGCATAGGTATGGCGGAAGCAATGGAAAGTTATCTTCTTCTCGATACCAGCTTGCTTTATCCAATCCTTCAACGGATAGTTTATCATACTCCGTTTGAGTCCCACGAATACAGTGCCTTCACTACGTTCGCCACATTGAAGCAATGCATCCTTACTCAATGGTAGAGTTGCCTCTGTCTGGGTCTTTTGCGTACACAGACGGATGCTATATCCCCCGAATGCATCTTCTACAATGTTCTCCCAAGTAAGATTTAATACGTCGCTGATACGCAATCCCGTAAGGATGGAAAACAATGATGCTCTTTTTAAAACAGGGATAGCGCAAGGAGTCTTGGCGAGTTTCTTTACCTCTTTCAAAGTAAGGAACTCGCGTCTTGGCTTACTGTACTTGATTGATTCGAGGAAATCGTTGACGTTCTCACGAATCAACTTCTCCTTGTAGGCAATAGCAAGCAGAGCACGGAAGGTGCTGAAATAACCAGATGCAGAAGATCTTGTTACCTTCTGATTTGGACGAGCAAGTTTGTTGGCATTGAGCAAGTAGTCACGGAACTTATTACATAGGTCAACATTGATGTCGCCCATTTTGCACTTACCGCCGACAAACTTCTCAAAGTGTCGGTAAACGATGTCCCACTTCTGGTACTTAGTGCGACATGTCTCGCGGAAGAACTCCAAGAAGTCTGCATTGAGAATATCAACATCAAGAAAACCAAACTCGGCATTGATGACCTGAAGCTGACGCTTGCAGCAGATTGCACGAGCACGTTCTATCATCTGCTCATTAAAAGCCTTCTCCACTGGAGTGGCAGGACTTGCCATGATGTACATTCCAAGAAACTCTCTGCGAGTCATCTTGTTTGTACGAGGATTGCGGATTTCGGGGTAGAAATCCAGATATAACGAAAAGCGACCTTTACTGATGGGTTTCTGACGCAAGGTTACTTTTACACATGAACTACGCATAATATACTGATTTTAATGTTAGTGAAAAACTGGCGGCAAAGATAGCTGGTGATTTTCGGGTGAATTGCATGGTGATGCTGGTGATAATCACCTTCTTGCCATATTTATGGTATAACTGGGGCAGAAACGACTTCATCGAACCGTTTTTTATCAATAAAGGTGTATTTGCCACGTTTCTCGCGAGGGATATTGTAGTAGATGCAATAGTGATACATCTGGTCGCGAGTGAAGTTGTATTTTGCCATAGCCTCTTTCACGCTGTAGTATTCAGGCTCAGCGATCTGCTTTGAGGATTGCGCCGCTTTTACTTCATCTACATGTTTCTTGGAATAATACACATTGCGTTTCTCCTTTCTTTTAGGAATGCTATTGTCGCTTGCCATACAATAGACAGCAGAAAGTGTCATACCATACTTGTCCATGATTTCCTGAGCTGTGTACCATTCCGTGATACTTGCATCAGGTGCTTGCTTAGCAAAATAGGCATCAATATGCTTCTTGCTCCAATACGTTACCCCACGCTTGAATACATGGGGCAGGGTAATCTTCTGCGCCAACTTGTAAAGGTATGTCGGACTAATGTTATGGCGTTCGGCTATCTCCTTTGCGGTGTAAAACTCGACGATAGGTTCCGCTGGAGTACGATGATGAATTTGATGAGGATTGTTCTTCATCATGGATTCAAGGTCATCCTTCTTAATAATAGTAAGGCGACTTGTAATCCGAGATGCAACGAGTTGACCACGATATATCATCTTGTATATCGTTTTTGGAGAAAGCCCCATAAGTTTGGCTGCATCGGCAACCAACATGTAGTCTTGGTCTTTTAGTGGTGTTTTCGTTGACTCAATTTGTTTCTGCTCTATGCCTTGTACGAAGCGTTTTCTTTTCCGCTGCTTGTAGGCTCGTTCATTACATCGTTTTGAACAATACCTTGTACTGCATTTTTGAGCATAGAACTCCTGTCCGCAAAACTCGCAGACTTTAAGGATTCTAATGGCTGATTGTGACATTTTTTGATGGAAAATGAAATTTGCAATAGGTCTTATTTCGACCATTTAATTCTCTCATGTTCTCCCATCTTCTCCCATCTTCTACTCCTTCAACTACCTGGCTGATATACGGGTAATTTTTGGGGCTTCAATAGGAGAGTGAGATACATATGAGGTACAAATCAGCAGTTAGAAACCATCAGATACTGGTATGTACGATAAAATGCGAAAACAGAAAAGGCGCTCATAATGAACGCCTTAACTCTATTATTTAACAGTATGTAATCGTTGGTAACAGGGGGCTATTTGCCGATGCAAAATTGAGAGAAGATCGATTCCAATACGTCTGTGGAAGTTATCTCGCCACCTGTGATTTCTGCGAGGATATGTATCGTGTTTTTGAGGTCTTCGGCAATGAGTTCGCTTGGAAGGTTTGAATGTATGCCACTGCTTATATTCTCAACAGACTCTTTGGCGCGTAATAGGATGTCGTAGTGACGCTGGTTGCTCACAATGACATCAGTCATAGTATTCGTCTCACCTATAGCTGTTTTGAAAATCATATTTTCCAGTGGCTGCAGGCTCTCATCATATTGTGCGCTGATTGAGACAGCAGGAAAAGGGGTGGCGTTCTGTACTTGCCTGATGTCCGTTTTGTTTATCACAAGAATGACCGATTTCCCTTCGCACTGCTTCCTCATCTCATCAATTTCATCACGGGATGGTGTCTCGTCAATGACCCAAAGCACGAGCATTGCTTGTGAGAGACGGTCATAAGTACGTCGAATACCTATGTTCTCCACTACGTCGTCCGTTTTTCTCAAACCAGCAGTGTCAATAAAACGGAAACTTACGTCATTAATAGTGGTAGTGTCTTCTATGAGGTCTCTGGTAGTGCCGTGAACATCACTGACTATAGCCCGTTCATCATCTAGAAGACGGTTGAGGAGAGTGCTTTTTCCTACGTTTGTTTTTCCCACGATGATGACCGGCACACCATCCTTTATAGCCTTTCCCTTACGGAAAGAGACTATAAGTGACATAATCTGTCTGTCGAGCGACGTTATCAGCGACTGCAGTTCGGCTCTGTTGGCAAACTCCACGTCTTCTTCGCTGAAATCAAGTTCGAGTTCAAGAAGGGATGCAATATGAATGAGTTGCTCTCTCATCTGCGCCAGTTCGTTGCTTATGCCGCCCTTCATCTGTGACAATGCAACATCATGACTTGCCTTGTTTTCAGCACTGATAACATCGGCGACTGCCTCAGCTTGGGAAAGATCCATCTTTCCATTGAGAAAAGCACGCTTGGTAAACTCGCCAGGAGTAGCCTGACGACATCCATGCTCAATGAGAAGTTGTAACACCTTGTTTAATATATATATACTTCCGTGGCAACTTATTTCAACAGAATCTTCGCCTGTGTAAGAGTTTGGTGAAACAAATTTAGAAACTATAACTTCGTCAACTATTGTTTCTTCATCCATGATATAGCCATGGCACATTTCATATCCCGTTAATTCAGCCAAAGATCTATTACCTTTAAATATTTTTTCAGTAATGCTTATGGATTCTGCACCTGATACGCGGATGATGCCTATTGCACCTCCGTATGATGTTGCTATAGCACAGATTGTAGACATTTTTTAGGTATGTGATATTATGTTAGGAATACATGCTGCCACTATTCCGAGTAGAAAACTACCAACAATATAAATCAAACACATTGATACGTGACCGGAATGTATAAGTGAGATGCTTTCATAACTGAATGTTGAGAATGTTGTAAAACCTCCACAAAGACCTACAGTTAGTAATAGTTGCACTTCATGCGTCATTCCACATCGACCAGAATAGTTATAGAAAAAACCGATAAGCAAACACCCAATAATGTTTACAATGAATGTAGGCCATGGAAAAATGATGTTACTAAATTGCGGATTTAACAATAGATGTTGCCATATCACAGAAATAAGATACCTAATTGCAGAACCTATACCTCCTCCGACAAAAACGCACAATAATTCTCTCATTTTTATTAAATCCTATCTAATACTAATTTGATGAGATCATGAATGCTGTTCTTATAATCAGTATTTGTATTCTTTGTAATACGATTGGCAACAACCATACACACGGTCAGTGCCTTATGTCCGAGGTGACGTGCCAGTCCTGCCAGTGCAGCACTCTCCATCTCGAAGTTTGTTATGCGGTAACCATTCCAATTGAAACTTGATATCTTTTCGTTGCGCAACGGGTCGGCTAGTGGAATGCGCAGTTCGCGTCCTTGTGGACCGTAAAAACCGCCGCATGATATGGTAACACCTTTTATCATTCCTTTTTCAGGTCTGTAGATGCGTTCAAGGAGGTCTTTGTCATTGTCAATGACGTATGGGGCAGGAAGGTTGTGAATATCCCATTCGAGATGTTTCACAAATGCTTCTTCAAATTCCAAATCGCATACCTGCTCACGGTTAGCATAGTAATTGATAAGTCCTTCAATACCGATACTTTTCTCGCTGCATATGAATGACCCCACAGGACAGTTCTCTTGCAATCCACCGCATGTTCCGATGCGGACGATGTCCATGTTCGTAAGTTTGTCCTTGAGGGTGCGAGTCTTGAAGTCAATGTTCTTCAGTGCATCGAGTTCGTTTATCACAATGTCTATATTGTCGCATCCTATTCCATGCGAAAGTGCGGTGATTCGTTTTCCTTTGTAAGTACCTGTGATGGTATGAAATTCACGCGAACTGATTTCGCATTCTTTTTCATCAAAAAACTCTGCAATGAGACTGACACGTGCGGGGTCTCCGCACATAACAACCTTATCAGCCAATTGGTCTGCACGTATATGCAGATGAAAGCAACTCATATCATCGTTTATGATGAGTTCCGATGGTGCGAAATACTTTTCTTCCATAATTATGATGTTTTAGGTTTTACTATTTGTTTATGAAATACTGATGCATGGCTTCTGCCGCCCGTCGTCCGTCACCCATAGCAAGAATGACTGTTGCTCCGCCACGCACGATGTCTCCGCCAGCATATATGTTTGACATATTGCTTTTCATGTCTTCGTTCACTACGATGGTGTTTTTTCTTCCGAGTTCCAGTCCTGTGATAGATTTCGGTACCAACGGGTTAGGTGAGACACCAACAGCGACAATCACCTGATCGCATTCCAGAGTGATGGTCTCGCCTGTCTTTTCCGGTCGTCTGCGTCCGCTTTCATCTGCTTCTCCAAGAGCCATTACGTCCAATATGGCGGCTTTGACAGCTCCGTTTTCGTCGGCGATATATTCTTTAGGGTTATGCAGCGTGAGGAAACGTATGCCTTCTTCTTTTGCGTGCTTCACTTCCTCTTTGCGTGCAGGCATCTCTTCTTCTCCACGGCGATAGACCAATGTAACATCTCCACCGAGACGTTTTGCTGTGCGACAGGAATCCATCGCCGTATTGCCACCGCCAATCACAAGCACCTTTTTACCTATCAACACAGGTGTGTCGGTGTCAGGATTAGCAGCATCCATCAGGTTGATACGTGTCAGATACTCATTGCTTGACATTATACCAATGCTGTTCTCGCCAGGGATGCCCATAAAGTTGGGCAGTCCTGCACCTGATGCAATGAAGAATCCGCGAAAGTCTGTGTCTTCCAGATCCTTTATTGTGAGCGTCTTGCCGATGATACAATCTGTATGGAAAGTCACTCCCAGTCTCTTGAGGTTGTCTATTTCAGTGTCAACAATATGGTTTGGCAATCTAAATTCTGGTATTCCGTATTTCAATACGCCTCCGATCTCATGAAGTGCTTCAAACACGTGTACGTCATAACCATTTTTCGCCATATCGCCTGCACATGACAATCCTGCAGGTCCAGAACCTACGATGGCTATTTTGATACCATTGGCTTCTTTGCGTTGCGGAGTTGTTGCTTTTCCACTCGATGCTTCATAGTCGGCTACAAAGCGTTCTAGATATCCTATCGCCACGGGTTCTTTCCCCATCTTATTGTGGATGCATAATGATTCGCATTGTTTTTCCTGCGGACATACGCGTCCGCAGACAGCGGGTAGGGAAGATGTGGATTTTATCACCCTTGCGGCATCAAGGAAATGTCCCCGTTCAATATTCTTGATGAATGCTGGAATTGGGATGTTGACAGGGCATCCTGTCATACAGGTTGGATTGGCACAGTCAAGGCATCGTTTGGCTTCCTTTACAGCCATTTCTGCTGTCAGTCCCTGATTGACTTCTTCCTTGCGGTGGCAGATTCTATATTGTGCATTCAGTTCCGGCATACTGATGCGGTCAATTGCGGTGCGTTCCTTTGCCTTCATTGATGCGCGAAGGGTTTTTCTCCATTCGGCATCGCGGTCGATGAGAGGTTCGCCCGATGTTGAAACATCGGGAACAGAAACTAGCCTCCTCGAAGTTGACACTTCGGAAACGGTGGCTTTTGGGGTTGCGACAGTTGCAAGGGCGTGTTGTTCCTCTTTTTTGAACGTATTTAGTCGTTTCAGCATCTCATCCCAATCCACGAGCGCACCATCAAATTCAGGTCCGTCAATACATACAAATTTCGTTTCTCCTCCTATCTTCAGTCGGCAGGCACCACACATTCCCGTACCATCAACCATTATGGTGTTTAGCGAAACATCTGTCGGTATGTTGTATTGCTGTGTCAACAAGCAACAGAACTTCATCATTATCGCTGGTCCGATGGCAAAGCACTTGTCCACTTTTTCGCGCTGGATGATTTCTTCCATTCCGACTGTAATGACCCCTTTCTTACCATAACTGCCGTCATCAGTCATAATGACAACCTCATCGGCATACTTTCGGACTTCGTTTTCAAGAATTATCAAATTTTTATTCCTGCCTGCAAGAACAGCGATAACCCTGTTGCCAGTAGCCTTCAACGCCTTTATTATCGGCAACATTGGGGCAACTCCTACGCCACCACCGGCACAGAGCACCGTACCGAAGTTTTCAATATGTGTAGCATTGCCCAATGGACCTACTACATCGTGAATGCTGTCCCCTACATTGAGTTTGCAGAGTTTTTGCGATGAAAGTCCTACTTCCTGTACCACCAAGGTGATAGTCCCTTTCGCTATATCGGCATCTGCGATGGTGAGAGGCACACGTTCTCCTTGCCCGTCAACACGTATGATGACAAAGTGTCCCGCCTTTCGTGCCTTAGCAATCAGCGGAGCCTCAACCTCGAAAAGAAAGACCTTTTCGGAAAGTTGCTGTTTATTTTTTACTTTGTACATTTTATATTGTATATTTATGATATGTAAATTTCGGTATGTTTTACAATATTCATCAATGTTGCAATGATTCTTACAAAATCCGAATGTATCGATTCATATTGACTTTCGCAAATATATTCGCTTCTTAATAAAAGTTCAAGCCAATATCCCGTTTCATTTGCTTCCTTCAAGGCAATATTCATTTTACTCTTGAAGTCAGCTCGACTCTGTGCGTATTGTGCTTCATGAACGTTTGCTCCGATACTTGTGCCACTTCTTAATATCTGTTTGGAAATGATATATTCAGATTTTTCTGCTTTTAGATATTTATATAAATTTACAATACGCAAAGCAAAATCTTTTGTCAAATCATATATATTGTTTTCGACGTTCACCTTTGTAAACATAAGGAACTAATCATAAAAGTAAAATCTACACAGTAAAATTTACAATTGTATCATCTCACAACCCATGTATTGCTGCAGAACAGCCGGCACCTTAATACCTTCTGCAGTCTGGTTGTTCTCAAGGATTGCAGCAACGATGCGTGGCAAGGCGAGTGCCGAGCCGTTGAGAGTATGACACAGTTCTATCTTCTTGTCTTCAGCACGGCGGTAACGGCATTTCAAACGGTTAGCCTGATAGGTGTCAAAATTACTTACAGACGATACTTCCAACCAGCGTTCCTGCGCTTCGGAATAAACTTCAAAGTCGTAGCAGATAGCAGAAGTGAAACTCTGGTCACCGCCACAGAGACGGAGTATGCGGTAAGGTAGTTCTAACTTCTTTAACAGCCCTTCAACATGTTCTAACATCTCCTTATGGCTCTCTTTTGAGTGCTGAGGTGTGTCGATTCGTACAATCTCAATCTTAGAGAACTCATGCAGACGGTTCAGTCCACGCACATCCTTGCCATAACTGCCTGCTTCGCGGCGGAAACACTCCGTATAGGCACAGTTCTTAATAGGCAAATCTTTTTCTTCAAGGATAACATCACGATAGATGTTTGTCACCGGCACTTCAGCTGTAGGAATAAGATAAAGGTCGTCTATCTCACAATGATACATCTGTCCTTCCTTGTCAGGTAACTGTCCTGTGCCATATCCTGATGCTACGTTTACCACCGTTGGAGGCATGATTTCTGTATAACCAGCCTTGTTGGCTTCAGCAAGGAAGAAATTGATGAGTGCCCGTTGCAGCTGTGCGCCCTTTCCGATATACACAGGAAAACCAGCACCTGAAATCTTTACGCCAAGGTCAAAGTCGATGAGGTTGTATTTTTTAGCCAGTTCCCAGTGAGGAAGTTTTGCCTCCTTGTTCTCTGGCACAGTATTCCAGTTGCCTACAGTGTCACTTTCCTTGCACTCGCGCAATGAAGATTTTACCACAATATTGTCTTCGGCACACGTACCTTCCGGCACTTCATCGTAAGGGATGTTCGGTATCTGGCAGAGTAGGGCTGTGAGTTGCTTTTCGATATCATCAAGGGCAGTTTTCAGTTGTTCCGATGTGGCTTTCATCTCGGCCACCTCTGCCTTTGCCTTCTCTGCATCGTCCTTGAGCCCTTGTTTCATGAAGCCACCAATCTTTGTAGCCATCTGTTTCTGTGCTGCAAGTGTATTGTCGAGTTTCTGTTGAGTTTCCTTACGGCTCTGGTTTATGTTCAAGACTTCTTGTATTGCCTTTTCGGCATCCTGAAAATGTTTCTTTTCCAAACCTTTGATTACTCTCTCGGTTTCCTCTGTGATGAGTTTAAGTGTAAGCATGTTTTTATATTTTTTTGATTCGTTATTTACAATTCTGCTGCTTTCAGTCTTTCAGCGTTTTCTGCCACGGTCAAGGCATCAATGCATGCCTGAATATCACCACCCATGAAGCCAGAGAGGTCATGTATGGTGAAACCGATGCGATGGTCGGTGACGCGTCCTTGCGGATAGTTATAAGTGCGTATTTTGGCACTACGGTCGCCAGTGGAGACGAGTGTCTTACGGCGTGATGCTATATCGTCGATATATTTTTGGTGCTCTCGGTCGTAGATGAATGTACGCAGACGGCTGAGGGCACGTTCCTTGTTCTTTGGCTGGTCGCGTGTCTCAGTACACTCGATGAGTATTTCTTCCACAACCCCAGTGTTCGGATTTTTCCATGGATAGCGCAAGCGTACGCCTGACTCCACCTTATTGACATTTTGCCCACCGGCACCCGATGAGCGGAATGTATCCCATTTTATGTCTCCCTCATTTATATGCACTTCAAAGGCATCTGCCTCTGGTAAGACAGCCACCGTTGCAGCACTAGTGTGCATACGTCCTTGTGTTTCGGTGGCAGGTACACGCTGTACGCGGTGCACTCCACTTTCATATTTAAGTGTGCCATATACGTTGTTTCCGCTTATGGCGAGGTCTATCTCCTTGAATCCTCCCACCGCTCCTTCCGATACAGAGGTGACTGTGAGTTTCCAACCTTTCATGTCGCAATATCGCTGATACATCTTGAACAGGTCACCGGCAAAAAGGCATGCCTCATCGCCCCCCGTACCAGCGCGTATCTCCATCTGGACATTCTTTCCGTCTTCGGGGTCGGCAGGGATGAGGAGCAGTTTTATTTCTTCTTCCAGTAGTGGCAAACGTTCTTCGCAGACGGTCAATTCCTGCCGTGCCATCTCACGGAGTTCAGCATCGTTTTCGTTCGCTATTATATCCTTTGCTTCATTAATGCCATTGATGCAGTCCTGATAACGCTTCTGTGCATCTATTATGTCCTGCAGTTCCTTATATTCCCTTGTGAGTTTTACGAACCGTGCCTGGTCGGCAATGACAGAGGGGTCGGTGATGAGTGTTGCCACCTCTTCAAACCGCGCTTTCAAACCTTCTGTTTTTTGTAATATATCCATATATCGTAGGTTAGTTATTCCATATTTTCCATGTAGCTTCTGCCTGCAGGAGCCACATCTCAAGTCCATTTTTTATTGTTGCACCATATTTCTGCCCATTATACAGAAAACGTGTAATGTCGGGGTTATATATAAGGTCATACATCAGCGTATGGCTGTTCACTCCCTCGTATGGTATGTTCGGGCAGTCGTCAGACTTCGGGAACATGCCGCATGGCGTGGCGTTGATGATGACGTTGTATGTATGCAGATCGTCGGTGGTGAGATTTTTATAGTTCACCGTCCCAGGACGGTTGTAGCGACTCACAAGCACTGCGTCTATCCCTAGTTCTTTCATCACCAGTTGTACTGCTTTTGCGGCTCCGCCTGTACCGAGCACGAGTGCTGCCTTGTGATGGCTTTCCAATATAGGGGCGATGCTCTGTTTGAAAGCGATGTAATCTGTGTTATATCCTATCAAGCGTGGTGTGCCTCCTCCTCTGTCAACCTTTATGACGTTACAGGCACCTATCTTGCGTATCTCCGGTGAGAGTTCATCGAGATACTCTATGATTTTCTCCTTGTATGGTGCCGTGACGTTCAGTCCACCCAATGTGGGATGTGATGCTATTATCTCTTGCACTTTTTCTATTCTGTCGATGTCAAAAGCATTATATATGGCGTCAATGCTTTCGTTGCGGAATTTCTCGTTGAAATATTCTGCAGAGAACGAGTGTTGTAGTGGATGTCCAATTATTCCATACTGTTCCATGTGTCGTAAGCCTTTACAATCTTTGTTACCAATTTATTCCTGATTATATCTTTTTCATTCATCGCGATGAAAGAAATTTCCTTTACGTCTTTCAGCACCTCCATGGCGTGCAGGAGACCTGAACGTGTGGAGTGGGGCAGGTCTATCTGCGTACAGTCACCGGTGATTATCATCTTCGTATTCATTCCCATTCGTGTGAGAAACATCTTTATCTGTGCCGTGGTGGTGTTCTGTGCCTCATCGAGTATGACTATAGCATCCGACAATGTTCGTCCGCGCATGAAAGCCAAAGGTGCTATTTCGATGATGTGTTTTTCCATCATCTCCTGCAACTTGCCGAGAGGTATCATATCTTCCAGTGCATCATATAGCGGTTGGAGATAAGGGTCTATCTTCTCTTTCATGTCGCCGGGTAGAAAGCCCAACCTTTCGCCTGCTTCCACTGCTGGTCGTGAGAGGATGATTTTCCTCTGCCGTTTCTCTTTCAGGGCTTTCACAGCCAGAGCAATGGATGTGTATGTCTTTCCTGAACCGGCAGGACCTGTGGCGAAAATCATGTCTGAGGATTGGAAGGCATCGACCAGTCGTTGCTGATTGTCGCTGCGTGCCTTGATGGCCTTTCCGCTGATGCTGTAACAGATGACGTCTTTCTCTTGTGCTTTTCCGCTCGTTGCCGACCGCCCTTTGATGATTTCGATAATCACCTCTTCGGGCAATGCATTATATGTGAAGCAATGTTTCTGCAACTGACTGACGGCTTCCTCGAAATGACTCACCTGTTCCTCATCCCCAAGCACTTTTATCACGTTGTCACGTGCCACGATGCGCAGTTTTGGATAGAGTGAACGTATCATCTGCAGGTGTATGTTTTTTGCACCATAAAAGATGACTGGGTCAACGTCATCAAGTACTATCAGTTTTTCTATCATATTATAATTATCAATTGTCAATTATTTCTATCTCACTGTGACGTGGTAACATGACTGGTGTTTCTCATATTTTATGTAACATCGTTCTGCTGTGCGCATATCTGCTAGAACTTCTGAAAGCACCCATTTCAAAGTGTCGTTTCTCACCGGTCGCTCTCCTGCCTGTGCATAGCGGAGATAAGAGATGTCAAAAGTGGTGCCATACATGTGGCAACTTTTTTTTGAGGCGTTGGCGTTGTGGCTACGTAATTTTTCTACGTCATCCTGCGTACGCAATACGGAAGATACTATGATTTTATGTACAGGGATGTGCTTTACCATGAGTGAATCCATGAAACTTCGTCCTATGTCCTGCAGCAGGCTGGCTGCTCGAGGCACGAGATATGGTATGCTACTGTTTAGACGTGCTATGTCATAATATGGCGAAAAGCCGATATATACCAGTCCCTCATCGTTCATATTTGCCTCTTCACGGTTTTGCACCACTGGTATTCCGTGTTCTTGTGCAGCCGTAAGTTGCACAGGATTATCATCTGGAAAAGATTTCTCAAAGTTCGGCACGGAATAGATGCGACTCTTTCTATCAATATCAAACTCCGTCAGGTAGGGGCTGTTAAATCCTGTTTTCTGTAATGCTGTAGGGGTGGAAACATCTTTAGATGGTGTGCTGTGTATATGTCTGTAAAGCGTTTTTATACCATATAACAACAACACGACGCACACGAACCCAAGAAGATATTTTCTCTTTGTGATTTTTATCTTTTTTGTTCCGTTTGTTTGCATCGCACAATAGCTATCCTTTACTTTGCTACAAAATTAGTACAAGGCGAGCGAAAAGCCAAATTTCAACAAAGTTAAAGTTAGTGCAAATTTACTGGACAGCATTAGATGCAGAGGTGATAACTCTCATGATAATATTTCATGGTTCATCAAGAAATGTTTCTTGATAAAGATAAGATAAGCTTCATGAAAACACTTTTTGTAACTATAAGTAAATCCATGTTTTTCCATCTTTGCCTCGTCCTCTTCCGCTCGTTGCCTACGAATCGTCGTGACAATTCGAGTAAATCGTCGTGACAATTTGGGTGAATCGTCGTGACGATTTGAGTAAATCGTCACGACAAGTTGGAGGCTCTGTTGGTTTAACGTTGAGGCATCGTGCGTTCAAATATGACTCATAATAAAGTTGAGAGTGCCTTGATTTTTATTTCAATGAGTGTAAAATCAAAAATTTTTATGTAAGTTTGCAATGGTTTATAAGGGATATAATTTCGGATAACTGATGAGAAAGACTTACGAGGAGATAAATGAGAAGATAAGACGTGGGCAGGCTGTGGTGATGACTGCCGAAGAGGTGTCGGAAATGGCTAAGACGATGTCGCCAAAAGAAATCTTGGATAAGGTGGATGTGGTGACAACAGCAACCTTCGGAGCGATGTGCTCGTCAGGCGCAATTTTGAATTTCGGTCATGCCGTACCGGGCATACGTATGGAGAAGATAAAGGTAAACGGCGTGCCTGTAAGTGGTGGGCTGGCGGCAGTCGATACATACGTCGGTGCCACCGACTGCGATGAGAGAAATCCGAAATATGGCGGAGCACACATCATACAAGACCTCATAGATGGTAAAACCTTGGAATTGGAAGCATGGGGAAAAGGAACTGACTGCTATCCGCGCACACACATAAAAACAGAAATCTCGCTCGAGACGATAAACGAAGCGGTGCTCTTCAATCCGCGTAATTCTTATCAAAACTACAATGTGGCTGTAAACACGTCAGACAAGACCCTGCACACCTATATGGGTACATTGTTGCCGAAGATGAAAAATGCTTCCTATAGTTCTGCAGGCGAACTGTCGCCACTGATCAACGACCCGGAATGTCGCACCATAGGTCTGGGAACACGCATCTTCCTATGTGGGGCACAGGGATATGTGGCATGGAACGGTACGCAGTTCAATACATCCAAGCCTGTCAATAAATACGAAATTCCCGTGGGCAACGCACGCACGCTGGCAATGATAGGCGAGATGCGCGAAATGACAAGCCGTTTCCTCCGTGCTGCCTACTTTGAGAAATATGGCGTGACGATATACATAGGCGTGGGAGTGCCTATACCTCTGCTTGACGAAGACCTTGCTCATCGTGTGTCAATACGCAATTCGGAAATAGAGACAAGCATTGAGGACTATGGCAATGGAGGTGAACTGATTGGCACGACAGACTACGCTTCGTTACGCAGCGGAGAGATAGAATTTCAAGGAAAGAAAATCCATACTGCCCCTCTATCATCATTGGCAAAAGCACGTGAGATTGCTGACATGCTGAAGACATGGATAAAAGACGGGCAGTTTGAACTGACAGCACCTGTACGACCGATGCCTACTGATACTGCAATGAAAACACTCAAGGAACTATGACTAGAAAATTCGTTATAAAATTCCCTGCCGAACAGACAGGCGACTCCCTGACATACAATCTTATCAAGAAGTTTGATATCCGCATCAATATCCTCAAGGCAGATATCGATGCCGGGCGGAGTGGTACGCTACTGATTGAACTCAATGCCGAAGAGGAAAAGATACAGGCTGCTGTGGATTATATCTCATCACAGGGGATGGACATCAGTCCTGTGGAGACAAAGATAAAGCTTGAAGCAGAGAAATGTATCAGTTGCGGAGCATGCACGTCAAGTTGCCTGTCGGGAGCGTTGAGCATAAGTGCGCCCGACTGGAATCTACGCTTTGAGCCTGAGAAATGTATTGTTTGCAAACTGTGCCTCAAAGCCTGTCCGCTGCAACTATTCAAGATAGAGTTCTCCGAATAAAAAGGTTTTTGTGAATTTATGGAACGGCATGCTTTTTACGTAAACTACAAAGATACGGACTTGTGTATTGCCGTTGATGAGGATTCCTATAAGGAAGAAATACCGCAGATGGCGCTGGAGTTTTGTTGCCACTTACGTGATGCAATGGATGCTTATCTCATTACCGATACGGAATACCATAAATCCCTAACTCCCTATTACCCCAGACACACGTCAGGAATCGAAGATGAGGTGCGGGAAGTGCTGGAGCACATGTCGATGGCTGGCGAAAGGGCAGGCATCGGTCCTATGGGAGCCGTAGCGGGGGCTTTCAACCTTTATTTGGCACAACACCTGAATAAGGCTTTCACGCCCAGCGAACTGATAATAGAAAATGGTGGAGACATCTATGCCGAGGCACAGGAGGCACTTAACGTCAGCATCTTTGCCAACACCTCACCACTTTCAAACAAGGTGGGGTTTACTGTTCCTGCCGACTGTTTTCCACTTGGCATATGCACCTCATCAGGCACTTGCGGACACTCTTTCTCAATGGGAAAGGCTGATGCCGTGATGGTGATGTGCAAGGATGTGCTTGTGGCAGATGCCATGGCGACAGCAATAGCCAATCAGGTGCAGACGGAAGATGATGTAGCCCGCGTCATTGAGACATTGAATGATGACGGACTGTTCTCTGTCTGTATCATAAAAGGCGAGAAAGTGGCAGTAAAAGGCGAACTGCCGTTGAAAGTATTTAAGGGAACAGGGCTATGAGTTATAAGTTATGAGTTATGAGTTATCAGTTATCAGTTATAAGTTATCAGTTATAAGTAATAAATAATAGATCATGAAAATATTACGTTCTTCTTTTCTTGCCGGTGTGTGTATCGGTATTGCAGGCTTTGGGTATTTAGCAGAAAAAAGTATCATTGGATCTGTGCTTTTTGCTTTTGGACTGCTGGCTGTGGTGCATTATGGCTTGAAACTATACACCGGTACGGCAGGGTTTATTAAGAAAGGGGAGTGGGGGAGTCTGCTACTCATACTGCTGGGCAATATCATCGGTTGCCTGTTCGTATCGCTCATTGCTCGTGTCTCACCCATGCCATTGCAGGAGACAGCGCAGGGCATTCTTGAAGCCCGACTGCGGACGGGTGCTGTCTCATGTGGCATACTCGCTATCGGATGTGGGTTTATCATGACTACTGCCGTTACCTTCGGTCGCCGACAGCAATACTTGCCACTTTTGTTTGGTGTGCCATTGTTCATCATGTGTGGCTTCCCACACTGTATAGCAGATGTGTTCTACTATCTCTGTGCGCCGGTGGACTTCCTAAGTAGCCATGCCGTAGAAATCCTACTCCTGTATGTGGCAATAGTGATAGGTAATTTTATAGGATGTAATTTGTTTAGATGTGTTTTATCTGACTCCGCGCCTCATCAGTGAGCAACCCGCGGAACTGTACGAGCGTGAAACTCCTGAAGAAATCAATCATTGGGTAGCGCAGATAAAACTTTTCCTTCATAAAAGCGCGTTTGTTCATTTCCACTACGTCAAGGAATAGTTTATAATCTACATCCTTGCGGAACACTCCTTGCTTTACACCTTCACGGAAGAATCGCATCACGCCTTTTCTTTCATCTTTGTGATGCTTGTTGAGATAAGCCTTTACACGAGGGTAGAAGGCTATATCTTCGTAAAAAAGAGGGTTGATGAGCGGCAGGGTGTCTGTCTGTACCCTGAACGTATGGTATAGGATTTTAAGGATATCTCCATTACATTCTGCCACCATTTCTGCGCGCTTTTTATCTTCATCGTCAATAAACTTGGAAAGAGCTGTGTACAGCAGTTCCTCCTTGTTCGGAAACAGTTCGTAAACGGTGCGTTTGGATATATGTAAGGCTTGCGCAATATCATCCATCTTGACATTTTTGATGCCATGTGTGAGAAACTGCTTGATGGCTTCTGCGAGTATCACTTGTTTCGTACCGTCCTTATCCATAGACAGAATGATATGGCAGTCTATTATCTGATGCCGTTTTATCTAAGGTCAATTATCTCTGCTTGCGGAAAGTCCTTTGAGTTGAAGCGGAATATGGAATCGTTCAGCTTTGTCCGTTTGAAGTTCTTTACCGTGATGGTGGTCCATGTCTTTCCCTGCCTCATACGGATGAGTGATGGTACAAAAGTTTTCTTGTTTATCACAATCACCATTTCGCCTATACCTTTGCTCTTGTCCTGTCCTTTCAGCGTGACGGAATATGTGTCGCTATTTTCTGCCATGGTATAGGTATATCCTTTCTTGTAGAGGTAGATGAATGTGTAAGGATTGATGAGTTGCTGCTGTTCTGCATTTGGAGTAGTGACATTTACCTCCTCATTGTTCCTGAGGTAGGTCCATTGGGTCTTTCCGTCATACCATACCATGCCGGCAGGAATCTTTGCCATGAACTTGTTGTTCTTGACATATATCTCGCCTTTGGACGTCCCCATGATGGTGTTTTTTATCACAAACTCTGCCTGTGCACCGGATTTGCTGGTGAGCACAGCCGCTGTCTTATCCAGCACCTGTCTTGCCGTAAGGTTTCCCCCTGTTACATTCGTAGCAATCATGAGGGTGAGTGATAATATTACAAAAAGTTTTTTCATATCTTATTTGAGTTTATCCATAATAATCTGCAGGGATGCTTCATCTTGAATATATACCTCGCGTGGTTTACTGCCACGTGCTGGGCCCACGATGCCGGCTTTCTCCATCTGGTCCATAAGTCGTCCAGCCCTATTATAACCTATAGAGAACTGACGTTGTATGTTGCTTGTCGAACCTATCTGCGACAGCATAATCATCCGTGCTGCTTCCTCAAACAGTGGGTCAATAGGACCGAGGTCGTTGTTGCCGCCATCGCTGTCTTCGGACTGCGTGTCAGGTTCAGGCAACTCGAATGGACCGCCATACCCCTGTTGAGCTGAAATGAAATTGCTTATCCTCTCCACCTCTGGAGTGTCAAGGAAAGCACACTGCACACGCACGGGTTCTGTACCATTGAGGAACAGCATATCGCCACGGCCGATGAGTTGGTTTGCTCCCGGACGGTCAATAATGATACGTGAATCCACCATTGCACTGACCTTGAATGCCATACGTCCAGGGAAGTTGGCTTTTATGTTACCAGTAATGATGCTCGTGGTCGGACGTTGCGTGGCTATGACCATGTGGATACCTACGGCACGTGCCAACTGTGCAATGCGTGTGATAGGCATTTCTATCTCACGGCCGGCTGTAAGTATGAGGTCGCCAAACTCATCAACGATTACCACGATATATGGCATATATCTGTGTCCGTGCAACGGATTGAGTTCGCGCTTCATGAATTTTGCATTATACTCCTTGATGTTCCTTGCCTTCACGCGTTTGAGTAGGTCGTAACGGTCGTCCATCTCCTTACAGAGCGAGTTGAGCGTATCCACCACCTTGTGCACATCGGTGATGATAGGTTCGTCTTCATTCCCCGGAGTACATGCAAGGAAATGACGGCTCAGCGAGGAGTATATGCTAAATTCCACTTTCTTCGGGTCGATAAGCACTATTTTCAGTTCGGCAGGATGCTTCTTGTACAGCAACGAACCGATGATGGCGTTCAGTCCTACTGATTTACCCTGCCCTGTGGCACCGGCAACGAGCAGATGCGGAATCTTTGCCAAGTCCACCATGAACACTTCGTTCGTAATAGTCTTTCCGAGTGCGATAGGCAGGTCCATGGTTGTTTCTTGGAACTTGCGCGAGTTGAGTATGCTCTCCATTGACACGATGCGCGACTTTGCGTTAGGCACCTCAATACCTATCGTTCCCTTGCCCGGAATAGGGGCTATGATACGTATGCCCTTTGCTGCAAGGCTGAGTGCGATGTCGTCTTCAAGGTTGCGTATCTTCGAAATCCTTATACCCGGTGCAGGAGTAATCTCGTAGAGAGTGATGGTAGGACCGATAGTGGCTTTTATACTGCTTATCTCTACGCCGAACTGCAGAAGGACATTTATGATGCGGTTCTTGTTGTTCTCCTGTTCTTCCTGATCTACATAGCTCTGTCCGTCACTGTCGTATTTCTGCAATAGGTTGAGGGTAGGGTAGTGATAACGGCTGAGTTCCTGTTTCGGGTCATAAGGCCCATCTGCATTGCCTGTGGCTGTCACCAATGATGATGTACTGGCTTTTTCATCTCCCTCAGGAACCTCTATCTGCATATCCGGCTCTCCATTATCTGTTTCAACAGCAGAATATGTGCCGGTGGAAAAAGGTATGTCTGTCGCCTCTTGTGCCTTTGGTTCTTCACCATCGTCCGTTGGCGATTGATTTTGCCATTCTATTGTTTCCGTTGAAGGATTGTCAAACACATCTTCTTCCTCCTCATCATCATCTTCGTTCTCCGCAGAGTTGGTATCAACGATATGCATAGGTATCTTATGAGGAAGAATATCTATCGGTCTTAATGTACGGCGTATGACGTATATCGTCTCGTTACTTAGATAGACGAGGAAAGCGATGGCTATGATGATGATGAGCATCGTGAGCCCCGGCGTACCGAATATGTTCTTGAAGTATTCCGTCAGTTCTCCTCCATGTTTGCCCCCCAAATCGAAATGACAGTTGGCGAAGAATGGCGATAGGAACTGGGCAAATGCTATCGAACTCCATAGCATGAAAATCATCAGTCCGAAAAACCATTTCAGCAGATTAACTTTATACACACGCATGATTTTCACAGCAAGCAATATCAGGAACACTGGAATACAGAATGCTGATATGCCGAAACATTTTGACATGAAGAAGTAAGCTGTATGTGCACCGGCGGAATTGCAGTAATTGGCATATTCGTGTGTCTTATTTGCAAAATCTCCCTCGCGCAAGTGTTCAATGATGCTCTGGTCGGCTGCCCCTGTCGTAAAAAATGAAATGAACGAAATGAGCATAAATAAGGCTATACAAAGTATAATTATGCCTGATACTATTTGAATCTTCTCATTCTGGAATATATTTGAGAACCCCAAAACTTCCATCATTGATGATTGCTTCTTCGTGCTTCTTCGTGTCTTCTTTACCATAATATCTCGTATGAAATGCTACTATTTTTCTAAAGTTACAAAATTAGTGTAAGGCGAGTGAAAAGCCAAATTTCCAAAGGAAAAGAGAATAAATATTTAAGAAAAATTTAAGAAAATCCAAACTTGTTTGAGTTTTTGCAAAATATTTAGACTCGTTGAAGACGTTAGTCTTTTGGCTTTTCAGAGCCGAAGCCTAATTTAAGTTCCTTTTCTTCCTCCGCACTTCGGCATAGTTCAAACAAGTTTGACTCTGCACTCAGTTTGTCGTCAGTTGGGCGAAGCCAAAGTTTGTGCAAATCCAGAATAAAGCAAAAAAAATAACTCCTGTTAATTTTA
>JAGHTU010000060.1 GCA_018065185.1 Candidatus Equicola faecalis
AACTGATTCGGTTAGCCTGAAAGGGAAAGCGGGTCAAAATCTTATTGGTGAACGGCTGACTCTCGTGTAGGGTGAAAGCCAAAGAAAAGACGTTTTCAACGTTGTCTTCGGTTTACAAACTTGGAAAATTTGAACATATCAGAAGATGATGCATGATGCGTCTACGCTTGATGTTATATATGGCAACATATATAATTCAAGGCGTGGGCTATTGAGTGCTAATCTTTGACATGTGGGTATTCCAAGACCTGTAAACAGGATTGGCAAAGTGATTTATCACCCACGCTCTTTTCATATACAGACGAACTAAAACGAAATTAAAATTCTCGGAAAAGGGTGATTGTCGGAGGAGGACTTATTGTAAAACCCAAAATAAAACAATTATGAAATGCATAATCTCCAATACTCGTCACGGAATTAGGGATTGTCACACTTGTCAAGATTGAATAGTCATGAAAAGCATAAGAGCCAATCTTTTTTGCAGTAGTCAATTTTGCATCTGTCACATGCTGTCCGTTCAAATACAGATTATGTGCATGAAATAGAGGATTGGCATCACTACCTCCAAATTCAATTTCCACCCATTTGTCCAAATCGGTAATATTCACACTTGTCAAGCCTGAACATTCGAAAAAAGCCATACTTCCAATACTTGCCACGGAGTTGCCAATTGTTATTGATGTCAAGCCACTACAACAGGCGAATGCCTGTATTCCAATTCTTGTTACGGAATTTCCAATTGTTACTGATGTCAAGCCACTACAATCAGAGAATGCATAATTACCAATACTTGTCACGGAATTTGGAATTTCTACTGATGTCAAGCCACTACAATGATAGAATGCACTCTCTCTAATACTTATCACAGAATTTGGTATCTCTATTGATTTCAAGCCAAAACAATCAGCGAATGCATAACTTCCAATACTTGTCACGGAATAAGTCTTGCCATTATATGCAACACTTGAAGGAATATTTACAACACCAGAATAAGTTCCCAAATTATTATTATTTGTCACTTCAACGGTATAAGGACTAGAACTGCTTGTGATATTGTAATAAATACCATCTACTTCAAACGCACTTGCTCCAAGACTTACCATACAGAATAAACAGAGCAAAATCAGTTTCATAATCTTTTTGCTGATTGTAGTGGTTTGACATCGGTAACAATTGGCAATTCCGTGACAAGTATTGGAATGATTGCATTCTATGGGTGTAGTGGATTGACGGCAGTAAATATTACAGACCTTGACAAATGGGCAGAAATAGAGTTTAATGGGTATGACGCAAATCCATTATACAAGGCAAAAAAACTTTATTTGAATGGCGAATTAGTAACAGATGCAAAACTAACAACTGCGACGAAGATTAATAGTTTTGCATTCTACAATTGCAGTGGTTTGACATCAATAGAGATTCCAAATTCCGTGACAAGTATAGGAGATCGGGCATTCGCTTATTGTAGTGGCTTGACATCTGTAACTATTGGCAATTCCGTGGAAAGTATTGGAGATTATGCATTCGAGTATTGTAGTGGCTTGACATCTGTAACAATCCCGAATTCTGTGACAAGTATTGGAAATTCTGCATTCTATGAATGTAGTGGCTTGACATCTATAACTATTCCAAATTCCGTGACAAGTATTGGAAATGGTGCATTCTATGGTTGTACAAGTTTACCTATTGAGAATAATTTACGTTATGCTGATACATATTTGGTAGGGGCAGTTGACAGGACGTTATCTACATACACAATAAAAGAAGGAACAAAATGGATTGGAGATTATGCATTCGATGAATGTAGTGGTTTGACATCAATAGAGATTCCAAATTCCGTGACAAGTATTGGAAGTTCTGCATTCTACAATTGTATGTAGCAATACCAAAATAACCATGAATAACACAAAACAACTCTAACTAAAGTACTGAATATCAGCTTCTCCTAAATTTTAACACTTCGAGGTTCATATTTGTTAGTTCCGAATTTTCCGCCTAATTTTGCATCGTATTTCTACCGCGGAGAATCTTCGGAGCTTTATTTTTGTCACTTTGTGAAGCCAGTTTACCCGGGATGACGAGCGTTTACAATGGTTGACAAACTAGGGGCAAGTTGATGCGGTTTGCAACATCGTGCGAGGAGTTTACACGTGTTGACAACGGTTTACTTGGAGTGACTTGCGGTGGAGATATGAAAAGATGTACAAATCTCTAATCATCGCAAACAATGAATATCACAAGAAAATGCGCCCATTGCGGCAAGGAGTTTTCTCCACAATCAGGCAGCCAGAAGTATTGCTGTGAACAGTGTGCTGATACTGCAAAGCAAAATAAGAAGAAGCAGAAGCGAGAGATGTTCAAGGCAATAGAACCGATGGCTATGGTTCAGTGCCAGGAGTATCTGACTTTTGCCAATGCAGCAATTCTCATGGGTTGTACTCGCCAATACATTTACAAGTTAGTCGGTCAAGGAAGATTGAAAGCCTCACGTCTAAGCCGGCGCATGGCTCTCATCAAAAAGTCAGATATTGAGGATATGCTTGATGCAAGTCCATACGAGCGAGTCCTCCCTATGGCAAAACCAAAGGGGAAGAAGCCAGAGACAAAGAAGCCTGCATCCATCTATCAGGATGCCGAGGAAGTTCTTGACTACTATTCAGGAGAAGATGTCATGCGCATCTATAAGGTCAAGCAATCCTGGCTATACAGTCGTGCCAAGGCACACAAGATACCTATGTGCAAGATTGCAGGTAAGACATATTACAGCAAACGACATATTGATGAGCATTTCAGTGGAGTTGACGTAAGCAGCATCACCGAATGGCTGACTACGGACGAAGTGGCTTCAACATACTCAATGCACCCACAAGCAGTGAGAGCATACGTGAACCGCCACCACATACCAAGCAAACGTGAATATGGCAAGACCTACTATTCAAAGCAGCACCTTGATGAACTTCGCCGCATGGATCTGACGAACGACGAACGCTATATGACGGTTGAGGATGTAAAGCAGATGTATGGACTAACCGCAGCGAACATCAGTCACATTGTGCGTGTAAATAAGGTAGAAAAGGTCAAGGTCGGAGTGAGGAACTTACTTTTAAGAACCGACATAGAAAGAGTGATGAATGAACGGAAAATGAAGGGATTACAGGTTTGAGGTCTAACAAATTTCAGAAAATCATGCTGATTCTAAACTGATTCTGTACTGACAGAAAATGACAGTTGTCAGCATTACATCATTTACGAAATTTGCCGACGCTAAGAGAGCCTTAGCCTCGTATGTTCAACTTTAATCGTATTGTATTATGAATATTTGCAAGACAGTAACCCTCCGTACACGTCCTATCAAGAACGGTACGCAACTCTCTTTCTATCTCGATTACTATCCTGGCTATCGTGATGAAGAGACAATGAAGACTATCCGTCATGAGTCGCTCGGCATCTACATCTATGCTAAGCCGAAGAACCAGCGTGAGAAACTTTACAATGAGACCATGACTGAAAAGGCAGAAGCAATACGCTGCAGCCGATTTGAGAGCATTGTCAATGAGCGTTATGATTTCTTTGACCACAACAAACTCCGTGGCAGTTTCCTTGACTACTTCAAAAAGAAAGCAGACAAGAAGAACACCAAGTGGCAGAATGTGTACAAGTACTTTGAGAAGTTCGTAGAAGGAAAGTGCACTTTTGAAGAAATCAACATTGACCTATGTGTCAAGTTCATGGAGTTTCTGCTTACAACGACTCAGTTGAAGCATCCTACAGTCAAGTTGCATACCAATACCGCTTCCGGCTACTGGTCAACTTTCCGTGCCGTACTACACACAGCCTATCGTGAGCACAAGATTAAGGACAATCCTAATGGCTACCTTGACAGGATTGACACCATCCCAACCGAAAAAGAGCATCTTTCCCAGCAGGAACTTATCACTCTTGCAGAGACTCCATGCAAGCATCAGGTGTTGAAGGAAGCATTCTTGTTTTCATGCCTCACAGGACTCAGAAAGAGCGACATCATGGCACTTACTTGGAACAAGATTCAGCCATATGGTGATGGAGGCATGTTTATCACTGTACGTATGCAGAAGACCAAGCAGCTCATAAAGAACCCTATCAGCGAGGAAGCACTTGAACTCATTGGGTTCTACGATGTGGATGCCGACCGTAAACCTACAGACAAAGTATTTGTGGGGCTGAGAGACTGTATGACACAGAAGCCATTGAAGGACTGGCTTGACGCAAGTGGCATCACCAAACACATCAGCTACCACTGCTCTCGCCATACCTTCGGTTCACTTCAGGCAGATGCAGGAACGAGCATCTATGCCATCCAAAGGATGCTTGGTCATAAGAATGTCGAGACCACTCAGATTTATGCTGACATGAGTGATGAGACCAAGCGACAGAGCATTGATCGTATCACGCTGAAGCCGAAGGTGCAAACTCTCAGCGTTGTTCAGCCAACAGGAACGGAGTAACTATTGCGTAGGGAGGGTCTAACATGGACTCTCCCTATATTTCTATAGTGATACGTTTTCGCAATTCTATTCCAAGTTGGAACTCCGATGGAAAATGTGCGTTTGACTGGAAAATACAGACTATCAGATCACTAATTGCACTGTTTTTGGAATCCCAAAGCACTATTATCACGCAATTTCCAATAAAAAACATTAAATTATTGGAATTTTCCAAATGTAATATTGGAATTCCAATGGAAAGTGTGTAACTTTGCAGCAAATTCAGAAAGTATCAATGTTATGATTACAGCAGAAGACATAAAGAGAATGGCAGAACGTGGCGAATCCTACAATGTGGATTTCAAGGTTGCCGTGCCTCAGAAAGTACGTGATATAACCGAAGAAGTGTGCAGCTTCGCCAATGCCGCAGGTGGCTATGTGCTTATTGGCATAGACGACCACGGAACCATCAAGGGTACTACCATAGACAATTCCAAGCGATCAGCAATCCAAGGCTCTATAGGTGAGATCTCGCCAGCACTTCACTGCGATCTGTACCCTGTAGAGGTGGATGGTGCGGAGGTCTGGGTTGTGGAAGTTCCTGCCGGAAGACAAGTACCCTACTTCTTTGGTGGCAGTGTCTTTGTCAGAGAAGGAGCCAACAGTCAGAAACTCACAAACGTGGAAGAAATCCGTGAGTTGTTCCAGCAAGCGGAGAAGATATACTATGACTCAATACCCAACAGAAAGTACAATATTTATGACCACCTGGATGCAGACACGTTGAAAGCATTCAGGCGTGAGGCTCATATTTCCAATAACGTGGATGACGAGCAGCTGCTTGAGAACCTGCAAGCATTTACCGAGAATGGCGATGTTAAGCGTGGGGCTATACTGTTTTTTGACAAGCATCCAGAAGAACTGTTCTTTCATGCTGTAGTCAGATGCACCCAGTTCAAAGGAACCGACAAACTGCATATCATTGATGACAAGACTTTTGGCGGACCTCTTGTCGCCCAATACGAACAGGCTCTTAGCTGGCTTCAGGACAAGTTGAAGCTCGAATATGAAATCAAAGGTACAGGGGCACGTACAGAAAAGTGGGAAATGCCTCTTGATGTGTTCCGCGAGGCATTGATAAACGCCCTCGCCCATAGAGACTACTATGAGCAGGGAGCCTTCACCAATGTGGAGATGTACGATGATAGGATTGAGATAACAAATCCAGGAGGGCTTCTTCCTTTGGTCGCAAGACATTTCGGCAGGAAAAGCCTTTCTCGCAATCCATACATTTTCAGCCTATTCATGCGAATGAACCTTGTCGAACATGTCGGTTCTGGTATAGGCAGAATGCAGGAGCTGATGCTTGATGCAGGTTTGTCAGAGCCACAATACGAAACAGAAGGAATGTTCAATATCACCCTTTTAAGGAAAGGTCATTCTGCAAACAGCCCAGAGCTTTCTGACTTGGAGAAACAGGTAATAGAACTAATGTCAGGCGATGTCAAACCGACTGTTGACGAGTTGTGCGAAAAGATTAACCGAAAAAAATCCACGACCTACAACCTGCTGAAATCCCTCCGTGACAAAGGTTTTCTGAAATAATACTGATATTTTACATCTATGAATAATAAGGACAAAAGCGAGAAATACTTCATTCTGTCAGCAATACTCGGTGGCTGCATTCTGATCTCCTACCTTGTATTTGTGATTGTGAAAAACGGCACACAGGA
>JAGHTU010000062.1 GCA_018065185.1 Candidatus Equicola faecalis
GGAGTCTTAACCATCTGCCAACGGTTGCAATGCAAATCCGTTTCTGATGTCACTTTGTGCAGAGCACCTCCTTGGAGTACGTAAATGGACTTGCCTGCTTCCGGTGTCAGTGACTTTCCTTCATAAGTACCGATGAAGTCGTAAGTATCCATTGTCGTTGAGCAGTCTATATGTCCCGGATATGCGGTTGTAGATGCATAAAGGGTAGTGCCTTCCTGAGTGAACTCAAGGTCAGTACCAGCTTCCGAGCGGATGAAGTAAGGAGTGTGAGGCATTGTGCTTTCGCCTTCACCGAGAGTCTTCACTACTACCACGTTCACTCCAGCATCCTGTGAGCCGCCCGCTACTGAACCTTTCGTTGATACCATATAGATTTTTGCTATAGTCACTTTGTCTAACAAATCCTCTGTCATCGTCACGCTGAACGGTAGATACAAGGCTTCATATTTGCCCGTTTCCGTAAAAGCACGCTTGTATTTTAACTTTATATCCTCTATGTCAATAGTTACATTATATGGATTGTTGTCGTCAAGAGTTAATATACCTATCCTTATCGTCGTCCAGCCTGCAGGCACGTGGCTATCATCGCGTGTCTCTGTGTCCAGATCTGCAGGGCATTCAAATGTAGGGTTTGTTGCTTCCTTGCCGGCATCATTAAGCCATAGGTATGTTGCACGGTAATCGGTGGCACCACTGTCACTCAAATCGCCCCACTTCGTGAAGCCTACCTTTACACTTTTCAGTTTTTTACAGCCTTGGAACATCTGTTGATAGCAACTCTCTGCCAATGTCTCGGCTTTCAGTTTAGGAGCTGTCTCAAGAGCGGTACAGAAAGCGAACATACTTGAATAGCATTCTTTTGCCAATGTCGTTGCTGGAAGTATTGCAGGAGCAGCCGTAAGAGCAGTACAGTCAATGAACATACATGAATAGCATTCTTTTGCCAATGTCGTTGCTGGAAGTTTCAGGTCAGCGGCACTTGTAAGTGTTAGAGAGCCACCAAACAGATTGCAGAAGCAATAATCGCAAGGGATTGTGGTGCTTTCCACATTTTTGTCAATGAGCGACATGATATTTCCGCTTACGGACACACTGCTTGTGAAGAGGAATCTGTAATTATCAGCATCGGATTGAGAGAATGTTGTCACATCCTTTGCCTCATTTTTGTTGCGCAGATAAACCTTGTCGCCTACGTTGGCAAGAATTACTGTCGTCGAGTTGGCAAAAAAATTCAGCCAATTACTGCCGTCTGTAGAGTACTCAAGGATTACATCAGAAGGAGTACCACCTTTTTTCAACATCACCGTTGCACCAAGCTTTTCTGCCGTGAAGCAGAGATAGTCCTTGTCAGGCATTGCGCCCAATGCTCCCACCGTCAGCATACTGACGAAAAAGAGCAGAATCATTTTTGTAAAAAATTTCTTCATAATTTAATTTATAATTGATTAGTTAATAATGTTCATACACAAGCGAAAAAGCACAACGGTACGAGTACCATTGT
>JAGHTU010000070.1 GCA_018065185.1 Candidatus Equicola faecalis
CTTAAACTTTGAAGATATGAAAATCAACCTATCAACCTTGCTCAGTCTAACTGAGGATTTGGTCAAATCGACCCATCAACCTGAACGAATCGAGCCGTCGCCCCAGCCCCACCCTCCGCCCTAATAGATACTCCTTTGAGAAATATCCGCGTCCATTGACTAAATCTTTAGACCAATCTTTGCATAAGTAAAGAAATTTCACGAACTTTGCGTAAAGTTTTGCCCTTATGATTGAATTTGACAACACTGCATTCCTCCTGCCGGCATTGGTGATGATGTGCTGGAGTATATGGACTTTCTTGAAGAAAGACGTAACTAGCGCGCAACTACTCTTGACAGCCACAATGTCCCTATCTGCTATGGCTATCGTCTATCGTCAATATACGGCTTTGTTCATCGCACCGTTCTATTATCTTGCCATACGCAGACAGACGGCATTAGAGGAAATAAGCAAATGGGAGTATCTGGCGTTCCTACCAGCCGTGATATGCACACCTGTGGCGCACGACACCATAGTGTTTGAAATAGTGCTTTACCTCCAAATGGCAGGAGTAACGCTGTATTCGTTCTACGCATCACACCGATATATGAACACTGTTGCAGAATATTATGACACCTCAGATGACTCGCCATCGGAGACTCTTAGGCAGATTGTCATTTTCTCTACCATCGGAATGGTTATCTCGGTGCTCTATGTCTATCTGCATAGTTTTGTTGCCGAGTCTGCGCCTATAGTCATAATCACCGCCATATTGCTCACGCTGCTCACATTCATGATAGGCAGATACGTCTGCGCCCTGCAGATGCTGAACATAAAAACGGAAAATGCAGAAGATGAAGCAACGACAATTCCACAATCGGTAAAAGATGACAATGGCGACGACATCTTGCATAAAGAGTTGCAGAAGATAGAAGATGAGAAGATGTATCTTGACCCTATGCTGTCGCTCGTCTCACTGGCAGAAAAGTTGAGCACAAACCGCACCTACCTGTCTGAAAGCATACACAAATGCCACAATCAGAATTTCTCCGATTACATAAACACCTTGCGCATACACCATGCCCTTGAACTGATGAAAGCAGGCGGAGAAAATGTCAACATCAAAGACGTCGCCCTGTCCTCTGGCTACAATCATCTGCAATCTTTCTACCGTAACTTTGCCCTCATCATGCAGATGACTCCAAAAGCATGGCTCGCAAAGCACAACCGCTGACATCATTTCCAGCAGAAAACGACCATATTTGTTCAGCGCATTAAACAAAATCCCGCTTTGGACTTTTGGATTCCTCTATTAACCCCAAATCGGTCATTAGACTATTTATGCGCTAATGACCGATTTGAGTTAAAAGTTCCTAGTGAGGCTCACCGTTTTATCATTTTTTCTTCGGTTCAGCTTTTTTCTCGAACTTCTCCAGTTTGGTCTTTAGACGCAGTATTTCCTTATCCTTATTGTCTATCTCACGTCCCATATTCTCAATGGTGGTGAGATAGCCGTTGAGTTCCTCATTATCTATTTCCGTAGGATAGAGGGTATTGACACGGTTGATGAAGTCGCCAAGGATGTTCATATAGTTGGTGAAAGCATCAAACGGGTCAGTATAGATTCCGCGATTGAAACCCACATAGTTGGCTTTCGTGGTCATAAAACGGAAATTGTTTGATGCCTGCAGGTAGTACCAGTCCTGAATGAGACGTGCATCGCGTGTTATCATCAGACGGTCAGCAAGGGAATATAGTTTGTTGAATGCCTCACGCTGCATGGAGTTGCCAAGCCAGCAACTGACGTCACGTTCCTCGTCCACCCATGAGAGGGTGTCAGGCACATCAAGTTTATCTACAGCCTTTATTTTTCGGAAGAGTTCGGTAGGCGTGGAGAAAGTTATGCCACGCTTCTTAAATTCGCTCGGTAATGCCGACAGGAAATCAAGGATGTTTGAAGATAGTGGCTGCGCCATGCCCAGCGCCGACAGTTCCATAAAGATGTTCACCATCTGGTCTTCATCAGGACAGGCTGCAATCTTGTCGGCATATTTGTCTGCAAACAATGGATATTCGCTCCAACTGCTGTCGTTGAAACGCAGGGAAATATCGTCAGAAAGTTCCACATCACGCAAGAGGAGTTTAAGATTCGGAGCCTCCACGCATGAATACATGAAATGCGGTGATTTCCAACCCAACACGTGCTTTGCTCCCTCGGTGAGCATGCCTTTGAAGCCCATTGCTGCCACTTGACGACCGATGTCGTTGGAATAGATGAGCGAAGAGTTGCGGAACACCTTCGGCGTCTGACCGAAATACTCCTGCATCTTCTCCATCTGACGCTGTACCTCGATGCGGAAACAATCCTCATTTGCCAGCGATGCCAGTCCGTGAGAATATGGCTCGGCGAGGAACTCTACGCATCCCGTGTCGGCAAGTTCCTTCAAAAGGTCAAGCACCTGTGGTGCGTGCATCTCCATCTGTTCGATGCCACATCCCGATAGAGAGATGGCAAACTTAAATGCTTTCTTATTGTCTTTGACCATCTGCAACAGACACGACAGAGCCGGCACATACGATTTTTCGGCTATTTCCGAAATGCTACGCTCATTCTCGTAGTCGTCATAATAATAATGGTCAGTACCAATGTCAAAGAAACGATATCTCTTGAGATGAATAATCTGGTGCATCTCAAAATACAAACAAACTGTCTTCATATTGTGCTTATTCTTATTATCAATTGTCAATTATCAATTACTTTCACCATCCAAGTGTCTGCTCGTAGAGACGGCGGATGCGAAGCCCTACCTTTTCCCATGTGATTTGGTCAACCTCACGCTTTCCTTCACTCTGGAGATAGTGGAAGAGAGATTCATTATTACAGATTGAGTAGATGGCATCTGCCATAGCGTTGATGTCCCAGTAGTCCACCTTAATACAGTTAGTGAGAATCTCACCGCAACCGCTCTGCTTGGAAATGATGCTCGGCGTGCCACATTGCATGGCCTCAAGTGGCGAGATGCCGAAAGGTTCACTCACCGACGGCATTACGTACACGTCTGATGCTTTCAGACATTCATACACCTGTTTTCCGCGCATGAAGCCCGGAAAATGGAAACGGTCAGCAATGCCACGCTCGGCTGTGAGCCATATCATCTGTTGCATCATATCGCCATTGCCTGCCATACAGAAGCGCACATTATGTGTACGATGCAAGACGAGGTTGGCAGCCTCAACGAAGTATTCCGGTCCTTTCTGCATGGTGAGCCTTCCGAGGAACGTCACCGTCTTCTCCTTACCCGTATGATCCGGACGCGGAATGTCCTGATATTCCTGTGCCAGAGGATAGACGGCATTGTGCATGGCGAAACACTTACGCGGGTCTTGATGATACTGGTTGATGACCGTCTGCCGCGTGAGTTCGCTGACGCACATGATGCAGTCGGCATTATCCATACCGTTCTTCTCAATGCCATAGACGGTAGGATTGACATTACCGCGCGAGCGGTCAAAGTCCGTGGCGTGTACATGAATCACGAGCGGTTTGCCACTCACCTGCTTGGCATGTATTCCAGCCGGATAGGTGAGCCAGTCGTGAGCATGGATGATGTCGAACTCTTGTTGACGAGCCACCACACCTGCCGCGATACTGTAGTTGTTTATCTCCTCATGCAGGTTGTCAGGATAGCGTCCGCTAAACTCCATACAGCCGAGGTCGTTGACATACATATAATTGAAGTCGGCATAAATATGGTCGCGCAAGGCATAATACAGATTCGGGTCAATGAGTCTGCCTATTCTGCTGTTCACATAGTCATAGTTTGCATCGCGCCATGCTATCGGCACGCAGTTCATTGGTATGATCTTCATGAACGAGCGGTCTTCATCACCCCAAGGAGCAGGCAGACAGAAGGTAATATCCATATCACCCTGTGCTGCCAAACCTTTCGTAAGTCCGTAACTGGCTGTTCCCAGTCCTCCGAGAATATGAGGAGGGAACTCCCAGCCAAACATTAACACTTTCATATCTATTATTCTATATTATCACTAAAAAATATCAGGAATAACTGTATTTGCTGATGATTTCATTTATCCTCAATAGTTCTGCCACATTCATGGCAAACGCATAACAGCCTCTGCCAGAGAATGGAGGATTGGCATCAAACAGTTCCGGCATCGTGCCGATAGCATGATAGGTCATTTCCTCTTCAAAGCCCACCATCTGCCGTTGTACGAAACTCAGTCGTGAGCGTTTGTACACCTTCAAGCATGCCTCAAGATAGAAACCTTCGAGCCATGGCCATGCCGGTCCGTTATGATAGGCATAATCACGGCAGTGCTGAGGACCCACATAAAGCGGATTGTAACCGCCACTCTTCGGCGATAGCGAGCGCAAACCTTTCGGCGTGAGCAACTCGCGCGTACATATATCGACGATATTCTTCTTCTGCACGGCATCAAGCGGTGAGAAATCAAAAGCAACGGCAAAAATCATATTCGGACGCACACTCCAGTCCACCCAATCGCCATCTATATGGTCGTAGAGATAGCCATGTTCGTTGAGGAACGTATCGACGAATGCTGCCTTACACCTTATGGCAGTTTTTTCGTAGAGTGCCACCTTCTTTGCCTTGCTCTTAAGAGGCTGAAGTAATGTAAGGGCAAACATAAGGGCGTTGTACCACAAGGCATTAAACTCTACGATAAGCCCAGAGCGAGGTACGATAGGTCTGCCCTGTGCGTTACTGGAGTTCATCCATGTTATTGCCACGTCATGTCCCTGCGAGGAGAGAAGCGCATTTGGACACACCTCAATGTTCGGATGCTTACCGGCAAGGATAAAGTCTATGATGTTTTCCACCAGATTGCCGTATTTCTTGCGTGTCACATCCATTCCCACATGTGAGGCATATTGCTGAATTGCCCAAATAGCCCAAAGGAATACGTCAGGACTATCCAACTCGCGCAGTTTTATTGTCTTCTTCTTATTCTTTATGAAATCACGAATGCCCTGTGATGCCGTCTTCATGCACGCCTCGAAATAGTCTGTCTCATGCGTGGCAAGAGTGAGTCCCGGAAGCGCGATAAACTCATCACGCGCACGGCAGTCAAACCACGGGAATCCGGCACGGATGTAGCAGTCGTCACCATTGACGAAATGGAACTGATGAGCACTACTCTGGAGGCAATGGAAATAATTATCCCACAGGTCAACATGTTCGGCTTCTGCTTCAAATAGACGCTTCAACGCGGTGGTCTTCGTCTCTACTGTAGCAGCAGCAAAGACCACACTTTCGCCCTTGCGTAACTGCAACTCGAAATAGCCCGGTACATACAGGTCTTCTTGCGTAGCATAGCCCCGTTCCTGCTCTTTTGGATATTCAACGCCACGATACCAATCGGGATTATACACAAAGTCGTTCTTCTTGCTGAACTGCATATATAGGTCAGGATAACCCTCATACATACATGTCTTTATACCGTTATCAACAGGCGTGTACTGACGACTGGCGACACCGTTCTCATGCGTGTATTCGCGCACCGAGCGGAAAGCAAGGAACGGCTGGAACTGTAACGTCACAGCCCCACCACTACTCTCCACAAGCGTGTAACGCAACAACAGACGGTTCTCATCCTGTTGCAGGATAAGCTCCTTCTTCAGCAGGACGCCACCTACACGATAAGTCGTTGTAGGCACATCATCGGCACAGAACTCACGGATATACTTATGCCCTAACGGACTGAAATTGTTTCCCTGATACTTATGCAGACCAAGATTGAAACGTGCTCCGTGCTGTATGACGCTCACGTCGAGCGATGAAAGCAACACATGATTCCATTGCCCGAATTCAGGTATCGGCACAGCCAGCAGACCGTGATACTTCCGCGTATTGCAGTCCACTATCGTGCTACTTGCATACGCACCCAAATGGTTAGTTCTCAAGAACTCCTTTTTCAGGGAGTATTCCAGATTGGTCATCAAAGCTTTTTCAAAGCGCAAATAACTCATATATGTAAGTTTTGAATGTCAAATTATTTATCAAAATTAAGTTTAATATATTATTCTGCAAATAATCTCGGCTCAATAATACGGATAAATGTATTGTTATCGTACACACCACTTCTAACCTAACAACTATCACTAATGTACCAGTCTCAGATTTAACGCATCGTTAAGCCGTAGCAAAGAAGTGTTGGTTTGCAATAGTTTTGCCCACAACTGCTCATCGGATAGCCCCCGTATAGACTTCCCTGTGGTTTCGGCAATACTGAACACAAGGCTCAACGCATCGTTGCAAAGACTTGCACGCAGAGCCTTTTCTATCGTAGGCTTCTCCTGTTGCATGTGTTTCAGCATTAAGGAGTTTGGCACAAACACCTCTACAGCAGGGCATTTCTCCATCTTCAGCTCCATCTGTTTCATACGGTTGGCATCAGCCAACATCTTTCGTGGCAAGGAATTGCAGTAGTCCACCCATTTCTCATGAAACTCATCCAACGTGAACTCTCGCCTTTGATGCGTGCCTCCCTCGTCGTTGTCAGCATCGTAAGGATTGACAATAGCTGACTTCTGGCGCTCCATATAGGCTGTCTGCGAAGTCCCCAATTCACCCAATCGCACCACAGTCGGAGCGACTTTATAAACGGTAGCAGGCATCTTTGGCTCTTTGACTGCCCTTTTCTTCACCTCCTTTTTAGGAGTAGCAGACAGGGTATCTGTCGGAGAAGCAACAAACAGCGGTTTCAATCTAGGGGTAAGTCTCCTCGCCCTCCTGCGTGATTTGTGCCACACGTATGAGCGTCAGCTCCACAAGCAGGCGTTTGTTATGAGAGTTGCGATAGTTAATGTCGCACCCGTTCATCGTCTTTAATGCTTCGTAGAGGAACTTTACAGGACATTTCTTTGTCTGCTCCACATAGGCTTTGCGGTATTTTTCCGAACTCTCTATGAGCTTCAGCGTAGAGCCATCATGCGCAAGAAGAAGGTTACGACAATGTGCCGCCAAACCATCAATCACACGGCAGGCATCAAAGCCGTTTCCTATGATTTCATTCAACAGTAGCATCACATCGCCCACCTTGTTCGCCAGACACAAGTCAACAATTCGGAAATAATAGTCCAAATCAAGCACGTTAAGGTCTTCCAACACCTTTTCATAGGTGATATTGCCCTGACAGAAACTATTTGCTTGGTCGAGCATCGAAAGAGCATCGCGCATTCCTCCGTCTGCCTTTTCTGCGATCAGCTCCAGAGCGTCATCTTCATACGTCACGCCCTCTTTTTCACACACGAACTTCAGGTGTGAGACGATATCATCAGGCATCATACGGTCAAAGTCGTAAATCTGGCAACGGCTCAATATAGTCGGCAGAATCTTCTGCTTCTCCGTTGTGGCAAGGATGAAAATCACATTCGGATTCGGCTCTTCCAATGTCTTGAGAAAAGCATTAAAAGCACTTGTGGAAAGCATGTGCACCTCGTCTATGATAAACACCTTATACTTGCCCACCTGTGGCGGTATGCGCGTCTGTTCTATCAGAGCCTTGATATTTTCCACAGAATTGTTGCTTGCAGCATCCAGCTCCACAATGTTATAGGAACGGTTTTCGTTAAATGCCACGCAACTTTCGCACTCGTTACACGCCTCGCCGTCCTCAGCAGGATGAAAACAGTTTATCGCCTTGGCAAAAATGCGCGCACAGGTGGTCTTCCCCACCCCACGCGGACCACAGAACAGATAAGCATGCGCCAACTTTCCCGACACCACGGCATTCTTCAGCGTTGTGGTCAAAGCCTGCTGACCCACCACGCTGTCAAACGTCATCGGCCTGTACTTACGAGCTGAAACAATATAGTTTTCCATATTATTAAATCTATTTCAGGATATTGTTGCAAATATATATATAATTTACTCTTTGCGCAAATTTATGTTTTCAACACAGCACTTTTCAATCCTTTAAGAGTCACCTTTAACCATACGATGCCTCAAAGTCGAGCAATCAGAGCCTCGCCGTTAACCCAACGGAGCCTCCAACTTGTCACGACGATTTACTCAAATCATCACGACGATTTACCCAAATTGTCACGACGATTTCATCAAATTGTCACGACGATTTGTAGGCTCCGAGCGGAAGACGGTGAGGCAAAGATGGGAAAACGTAGATTTACTGACAGTTAGAAAATCCTTTTTGTTTGAGTTTATTACACCCTTAAAAGAGGCTCTTATCGGAGGTTACTGCCGAGTGATTTTTGCAGAGCCTATCTCGTATGCTCGTAAGAGTTGAGGGTTGAAAGTTAAGAGACATATAAGAGAATAAGATATGTTAAATTTATGTGATTTGTGTTTTTTATTTTTGGCGCACAACGATAAAAGACATATTTTTGCATTCAGAATGAAGTCAGTATGATATCAATAAAATAAAGGATTATGCAACAAGTTACTATGACAGTCCGAACAGACGCTAATTTGAAGAATGTTTTCACTCGTCTTTGTGAGGAATTTGGTATGAGTGCAAATACGGCAATGAATATTTTCATGCGTGCAGTTGCTGAGACTCAGAGTATTCCGTTTACTATAGCCAAGAGAAGAGATATAGAAGCTGACAACCTCATGCGACTGCTTGAGGAGAACATGAAAGCAAACCTCACAAGGCCAGAGATGTCTATAGAGGAAATAAATGCCGAGATTACTGCTTGTAGAGCAGAACGTAAGGCTTCAAGGAATAGGGAAACCGTATGATTTATGCTGTTTTAGATAATAACGTATTAGTGTCTGCCCTGTTGTCTAAATCTGCAGAATCCACTCTCAGTAAGTTGATTAGTGCCGTTATCCAAAAGAATATTACTCCATTATATTCACGTGAGATTATAGATGAGTACAGGGAAGTACTTGCACGAAAAAAGTTTCATTTCCCAATAGAACTTCAAAAGGCATTGGTTAATAGAATTATCAACATCGGCATTGATTCTGAGCGTATCCATTTTGATGAAGTGATGCCAGATGAGGATGATAGAGTGTTCTATGAAGTTGCATTGAGTAGAGATGATGCATATCTTGTAACAAGTAATCAAACATATTTCCCAGTTACTCCGATTGTTGTAACTCCTGCTGAAATGCTAGAGATACAAAAAAAGAGATATTAATTTAATTTGCCGAAAACAAACAGATAACAACCTATGAAAAAATTTATTATCGCCACATTTGCCACATTGGGATTGGTGGCATGTGCATCTCAGAAAAACGAACAAAAAATTCTGGTGCTCTATTACTCGCAGACAGGAGCAACGGAAAGTGTCGCAAAGGAAATTCAGAAGCAACTGGGCGCAGACATCGCGAAAATAGATTTGGAGAATCCATACGATGGCGACTTTAATGCCACCATTGCACGATGCCAGGAAGAAATGAAAACGTCAAAATTTCCTGCATTAAAACCTCTGAATATAAACGTCAAGGATTACGACATCGTTATGCTCGGCTACCCAATATGGTTCGGCACATACGCCCGTCCGATTGCCTCGCTCGTTCAAGAGCAAAAGTTTGAGGGAAAGAAGATTGTAACATTCTGCACCTTCGGTAGCGGTGGTTTGCAGACAAGCACGTCCGACCTAAAAGCAGCGTTGCCGAATGCTGAAATCGTGGAAGGTTACGGTGTGCGTACTGCACGCATCGGAAGTATAGAGGAAGAGCTCAACCGTTTCCTCATCGAGGGTGGCTATAAGGATGGAGAAATAGAGCCTCTGCCACCTTTCGGGAAACATGAAACAGTAAGCCCGGAAGACATTCAAGTGTTCAACGAGGCATGTGGTGATTATCAGTTCCCATTAGGCACACCTGTTGATGTGGCAAAACGCCAAACACCAATAGGCACCGAGTTCGAATTCACGGTCAAGAGTCAGGATATGAACAGAAAAGAAAGCAAGGCAACAATATACGTCACCAAAACAAAAAAACAGGGTGCAAAGGCTGAATTTACGCAAGTCGTCAGATAACTAATAATCAATAAACTAAAAAATCGTCCTTGTGACGATTTTTTTTGGTTTTTTACATTTTTTTCAATAATCGTATTATATTTGCGCAATAAATAATACGAATCAAAAATCACTAATTTATTAACTATAATTATCAATTATGTCACATTTGAAACAAATTCGATTTGTGTTGATTGGTATGATGGCAATGTTTGCCATCTGTGCATCAGCACAAAAAACCATTACAGGTACTGTGATAGACAATAATGGTGACGAGGTGATTGGCGCCACCATCATGGAAAAAGGTACAAGTAATGGCACGACTACCGACTTGAACGGTAAGTTTTCTCTAAAAGTTTCCGGCAAGCATCCTATCGTTGTAACATACATCGGTATGAAGAAGCAGGAAGTGAACATCGTTGGCAAATCAAGCGTGAAGGTAACATTGGAAAATGAAGCCACATCACTCAACGAGGTTGTTGCCATCGGTTACGGTACGATGAAGAGACGCGACCTTACGGGTGCCATCTCAACAATTAAGGAAGATGAGATTCGTCAGGCTCCGGTGCTGAATGCTATGGAAGGTCTGCAAGGAAAGGTGGCAGGTCTTGACATCACACGTTCTTCAGGTAAGGCAGGCGAGTCACCAACCGTCCTCCTGCGTGGTAACCGCTCACTCAATGCAGACTGTTCTCCACTCTACGTCATCGACGGAGTGTCAGGCGGAAATATTGACAACCTCAACCCTAACGACATTGAGAGCATAGAGGTGCTGAAAGATGCTTCTTCAACCGCCATCTATGGCTCTGCAGGTGCAAATGGTGTCATCATCGTAAACACACGTCAGGCTGTAAAAGGCAAGACTCAGGTGGATTTCAATGCCTATATCGGTATCAACGCTTGGCCTTCTTTCCCTTCAACACTCTCCGGCGAGGATTACATAAGTTTTCTGGAAGAGAACTTCTACAACACAAAGAACTATCGTCCACAGGGAGTAAGAGGTACGGCAGAATATATGAACTCACTCCTCGGTGAAGATGGTGTGAACTTCACACTCGGCGCAAGGGCTGCTATGGGTTTGACATACGACGATATGGGCAATCCTGTCTATAATCCAGCTGCTGCACAATGGGTGAACTGGAAGGATGAACTCATCCAGACCGGTGTCCAGCAGAACTACAACATTTCTGTTCGTGGAGGTACAGACAAGACACAATCATATATGAGTGCCGGTTATCAGCAGGAAAAAGGTCTTTATCGTAAAGACCAGGCACAACTTCTTACGTTCCGTGCCGGCTCGACATACAACGTGAACAATATCGTAAGTCTCGGTTTCCAGTCAACGATGTCGTACAAAGACAAGGACAACCGCTCTTCACGTCTAAGCAAATCACTCAATCAAGTGCCACTCGGACAGGTATGGAATGAGGATGGTTCGCTGAAGACCTACCCTATTGATGACATGAAGACCTACATCAACATTATGGCTGATGACGTGGATAATGTCTATGAAAACAACTCAAAGAGTTTCAACCTTCACCTGACTCCATTCATTGAGATTAAGCCGATAAAAGGTCTGTCTTTCAAATCGCTCGTTGACGCAGGTTTGTCTAACTCAAGAGGCGGCATCTGGGATGGTTTGAACACTTATTACAAGTTGTCAGGCTCACAGCCAAACATCCGCAAGGCAAGTTATAACACAGGCAACCACTGGAGTTACATGTGGCAAAATGTGCTCACATACAATTTCCAGATAAATAAGATTCATGACATCACGGTTACCGGCATCACGGAATATGCAAAGAGTTTCAACGAAAGCGGAAACATGAATAATGAGAACTTCGACTACGACACTCAGAAATGGTACAACCTGCAGGGAGGAACAAACCCTACGGTTTATACGTCTTATCAGGACCAAGCACGCATGTCGTATGCAGGACGTATCCATTACAGCCTGTTGGGACGATACCTTCTCACAGCATCTGTCCGTCGTGACGGCAGTTCTGTATTGTACAAGGACAAGCGCTGGAGCACATTTCCTGCTGTGGCAGCAGCATGGCGCATCTCTGACGAGACGTTCATGGACTGGTCACGCAACTGGCTTGACAACTTGAAGCTCCGTATCGGTTATGGTGTCACAGGTAACTCAAACATCGCCCCTTATTCATCATTGACGATGGTGGAATCATCTGCGAACAACCTCAGCCTTGGTGGTACACAGGTACAGAGTTACGTGCTGACAAAAGCCGTTGCCAACTATGACCTGACTTGGGAAAAGTCATACAACTGGAACCTGGGTCTTGATTTTGCAGTACTGGGCAACCGTATCGATGGTAGCATCGAACTCTATACAACAGACACTAAGGGTGTGCTCTATGGTCGCACAATGCCTACGGTTTACGGTCTTTATAATGCAAAGTCACCATACACGAAGATGTCTAACATCGCCCGCATAAAGAACAAAGGTATTGAGGTGACAATCAATTCTCGCAACATACAGAATAAGGACTTCCAGTGGAACACATCATTCACTTTCGCAACAAACAACGAAAAATTGAAAGAAATCAACCTTGGCAATGATGTAACTGTCAATGAACTTGTTTCACTCGGTCTATATATGAACAACCCTGTTGCCACACTATACGGATACAAGAAAGTGGGCATCTGGCAGAAGAGTGAAGAAAATCAGGCTGCCAGCTTCGGCAACTATCCTGGTGATGTAAAACTGGCTGTCAATGGTGCATACGGACGCGGACTGACTTGGGATGCAGATTATACATATCAGGCAACCGTGAAGGATGATAAGGGTGGAGATATCCTGAAGACATTCCACGGAGCATATTACGAAGATGATATCGCTACAGGAAAGCGCGTTTATTACACAATGAACAATCCTTACTCTGTCAGTTCCTCTACTGACCGCATGATTCTTGGACACAAGACTCCGGACTGGAGCGCAGGTATGAGCAACTCTTTCTATTGGAAGAATTTCGACCTTACCATCTACGCTTTCATGCGTTGGGGACAGATGATTGACGGACAAAGCAACTGTCTGCTCTCTTGCTTCAAGACAACAAATATTCCTGAATGTTTTGACTACTGGACAGAAAACAACCCTACGAATGCCTATCCACGTGTATATACACAATCAGATCAGGCAGTACAGGCTATGGGATATGTTGATGGTTCATATTTCAAGATAAAGAATATTACTCTCGGTTATACATTCCCACAGAAAATTCTCAAGAAGACGCATCTGAGCAAGTTACGCCTTTACGGAACAATCACAAACCCTCTGATCATCTCCAAGGAACATGACCTGATGAAAGGTATGGACCCTGAAGCAAACTGTTCCGACGAATTTCCTCTGTACAGGACATTATTGTTTGGTGTAAATGTTTCATTCTAAAAAAGCACGAACTATGAGAAAGATTATATATTTTGCATTGGCAATCGTCTTTGGCTTCAGTTTCAACTCATGCTCACTTGACGAGACTAATTACACACAGGTGGATCAGGAGACAGCTTTCACTTCCGAAGCAGGTTTCCAGGGAGCAGTGAACGCTTGTTACGAAAACCTCTATTACCTATATGGAAAGATTGACGGTATCGGAAATATGGAAATGGGATGCGACCTTTGGATGTATGCCAACCAATCTGGAGGCTATTCCGCATATACTCATTACAACAATAGCGAACTGAACTGCGTAAACGGTCCTAACCAAGTGGTATGGAACGCACTTTACGCTATGGTAGGTTATTGCAACACCGCAATATACTATTTCAACAAGAACTTCAACGACGCTGACCACATGTCAAAAGTTGCAGAAGCACATTTTCTCCGTGGCTTTGCTCTCTTCCACATCGTAGAGCAATACGGCGATGTCGTGCTTGACACATTATCAATAGCCGAAGTTGGTGCAGGGCGTGAAAACGCTTACCGTAGCTCAGAGGAAGATTTCTACAATCAGATTATCTCCGACCTTGAGTATGCAGCGAAATATTTGCCTAAGACCCAAAGTGAAAACGGACGTGCCACTTCTGTAGCAGCAAAAGCTATGCTGGCAAAAGCATGGTTGCAACGTACACGTCTCTACACATCAAAGCAGCACGATAGAAATGGTAAGGCTTATCCAGAGGATGCAGAAATGTACAAGAAATGTGCACAGGAAGCATTCAATTGGGCGAAGCAGGTGACAGAAGAAGCAGAGCTCTACCCATCTGACGCAACATCATCAGGAAGCACAAAGTGCTGGGATGGTGCAAACAACAAGACAAACAAGGAGTTCCTGTTCCGTGAAGCAATAGACCATATCTCTGGTATGAACCCAGAAAGTTGGAATCGTGGTCGTACAGCTCAATACTATCAGATGTCAAGTAGCGGTGCATCTCAGTACTTCGGAATCAGTAGTGACGGAATCCGTTACAGACGTCAAAATGTACAGATTTACACCCCTACCCTATATCTGTTGACAAAATGTTTCGAGCCAAAAGAAGACACTCCTGATAGTCGTTTTGGTGACAGTTTCTACTATAAATACTATATCGGGACACCAACATACGACGTTCTCCAAAGCAACGCAGCAAAATTCGGTAAAGACACTACGCTGTGGATAACAGTTAACCCACGTACAAAAGTAAAGAGTTTTAAATGCCAGATCATAGGAAACGTTGCAACTGCAGCTCAACTGAAGACGAACTATCCTGGTATGAGTTACTATGCAGATAATGATGCTACATGGGGTGGTAGTTATACTTTTGAACTTGAAAACAAAGATGATGCTCTCGGATGTTTCGTTCCGAACTGGCCTCTTGACTCTGCATGGATAGCACACCAGAAATTCCTGTGTGCAAACCTAACAACACAGATATTCAACGAAGACGGAAGTTTCTCAAGCCAGACACAGTACAAATCACTTATGCCGTCACTGAAGAAATTCTCATGCCTGCAGTACTGCTACGACAACCAGTCATGGTTGGGCGACTTCCCTATCATCCGTACTACAGACATCTATCTCGTGGCTGCTGAAGCTGCCATCCTTATGGGTGAACCAGCAAAAGGTCTTGATTTCTTGAACACAGTCCGCAAACACGCTGCTAAATCAACTGATGCTGGAAAGATGATTGTCGGTCAAGAATGTATGACTATTGATTATATATTAAAGGAACGCGCGCGCGAGTTATGTGGTGAACAATGGCGCTGGTACGACATGAAACGTACAGGAAATATCTCGGAAGAGTTCCTGAACAACCAAAAGAGTCACGAGCCACGCAATCCGTATGTTACCACCATTCAGCCGAGAAACGTAGTAAGACCTATACCTCAACAATTCCTTGACCAAATTGCCAACGCAGATGAGTTTGGAACAAACGGATACTAATCACGTAACTGACATAAAACATTTATGATTATGAAAAAGATAATATATTTCTTAATGGCAGCCGTAGTGATGGTTTTGGCAAGTTGTACAGACTATGATGGTAGCAAACAGGATATTATGCCACCAGCAAACATTCAGTTTGTAAGCACTACAACAACTATCAGCGAATTTTACTTAGGTGGTGACATTAATGAGATTGTGAATTGCTACCTTGAATATACTGACTTCACTGGCAACAAAAAGGAAGTGAAACTCAGCAATGAGCCAATCTCAATACCTACGTTTACTTCAAGCGATGCCTCGGGAGAGAACATCATTAAGGTGCGTCTGCAAAGGAACAATCAAGCCATCACCAAGGCAAAATATAAATATGAGTATTGTCCTGGAAAGGTTGATTGGGTGATGAACATCAAAACTGCAGAAGGAAATGATTCAACATTCACTTACAACGAGACTTTCACAACAGAATTTGCGTCATTGTCTGCTGCTGATGGCAAACAGGTGACAGAAGAGGAAGTCAAAACGTGGATGCAGACGATGTACGACCTCGGGAATAAGGCTACTTTCAAATATTTCAAGAACGAAAAGGGGTGGCCTGTTGCATTCGTAAAGGACGACTACGTTGTAGAATACGATTTCTAGAAATTCTCTAATAAATATGAAGATGAAAAGTCTGCGTTTATCATTACTGCTCGCAGCATTCTGCATTCCGCTAATCACCTGTATGGCTATAAAGCGCATACCATTCAATGGCTTGTTGCTTGATGCACAAGGCAAAGCGATAAGGAATGCACGCATCTGGACAGATGACAAGCGCGACTATGCTCTGTCAGACAAGCAAGGGCGATTCGGACTGACTGACGTTGCCCCTACCGACACCATCTTCATTGAAATAAAGAAAACGAAATACTCTCTTCCCGTAGATGGGAAGAAGAGTATTCGTATTCTTTTAGGTGATGAGATAGTAAGTTCAGAAGACACCGAACTGGCATCATACGGCTATGGATATGTCAGTCGCAGAGAGCGCACAAGCCCAAGTGATTATATCAGTGGTACTGACCTCCTAACAACAGGTCGCTCGGATGTCATCACCGCATTACAGGGCAAAGTAGCAGGATTAGATATCACCTACGAAAATGGTGAGCAGGTGATAAGAATGCGTGGAAACAAATCAATACTTGGCGATAGTACACCGCTGTATATCGTGGATGGATTGACATGTGACACACTTTCAGATGTCCCGCTCAATGACATTGACTATGTGGAAGTGATGAAAGACGGCTCTATCTTTGGCTCAAGAGGTGCAAATGGTGCAATTTACGTCCATACAAAATATGAGAAATAAAACCATTTTATTAAATACTTTTAATCAACTTTTTATTATTAACTAAACAAAACAGTTATGAAAAAAATTTTTACTCTTATTGCTGTTGCTATGATCGCAACAGGCGTATCGGCTCAGGCTCTGACACAGAAGCTTGAAAAGAACCGTATTCTCTATTTTACATCAGACACTATTTCTGCTGATGAATATGGTACTTACTCATGGTCAACTGCTGAAGTTGTAGCCGGACTTGATGCAGCAGGTATGCTTTCTGATCAAGACAAGGCAACCGACTGGAATCACAGCTTTGCTTTTCGTAAGGATTACACAGACCCTGAAACTGGTTTTACTGTAAAGAAAGGTTACTATCGTGGTATGTTCATAGATAGCCGTTTCTATTTCAATCAAAGCAAGGTTGATGGTAGCGCAAACCATGATGGTTACACGAACCTGCGTAAAGTGATACTCTATTGTGTAGGACTCCCGACAGCATGGCTTCAGACACCATCAATTTCATATCAAGATTATCCTGGAGGTCGTGTTGAAGCAGAATATCATAGCGCAGCAGACGGAAGCAAAATTTCAAACAATGCTTATCGTGAATTGCACATCTCAATGGACAAGAAGAGTGTAGCAGAGGGTGGTACGGCTTATATTCAGCCAACAACAGGTGAATTAGTCTATAACCTTCCTAATTTTATGAATTACGAAATGTACGCAAGTGCTGATGGTACAAGCGTCAACCCATTGCTCGTCACTTACGACCAACCATTCAAGCTTACAGTTAACCTTGACAACACTATTGATGTATCCAAAGTTGACATCGAAACTGAAATTGCAAAGACTCCAGAGGGTCAGGAAAAGGGAGAATGGGTCAACGTCATGGGTGATGATGTGACAGAAGCTACAATAGATTACTACTTCGGTGATATTAAAGAACAGAATCCTTACGTTAACGAGCCTGATAAAATCGGAACTGACTGTACGACTGGTCGTAACTGCAACAAAGGTACATGGTCAACAAAGTTGCCTTGGTCAGCCACTCAACCAATCTCTGTTTGCGTAAAGAAGAGGATGGTCATCGTAGGTGCAGCCTTGATTACTGCTGATGCAGAAGCTCCATACGAACACGTAAATACTTGCGAATTTGCTCCAGAGAACATAGCTGCAAGTGTTAAGGCAAAATTCTTTGAAGGTGCAGGTGAGGCTTATGGTAGCAATGATGATACAAAACTCATCGACGCTGGCACTCCGTATGAAGGAAGAGAATTCCTCCGCACAGACTTCACGGGTCCTTCAACAGGCATCAAGGAGTTCGTGGCAAAGAATGTTAAGAGCAATCGTCTTTACAACACACAGGGTATCGAAGTTAGCAAGAACTTCCATGGTGTAGTAATCTCTGATGGTAATAAGTTCGTTCAGTAAGAACAGACCCATAGAAACAAAAAAGGGCGTCTCATTTCTGAGGCGTCCTTTTTTGTTATATTATCGTGTCTTAAAACTTAAAATAATTCTTTGCATTATTGTAACTGATATCCTCTACCATCTGTGCAAGGCGGTCTGTCTCCGTTGCAGGGATAAGTCCGTTCTCAACATCATTACCCAAAAGGTTACATAGCAGACGGCGGAAATACTCATGACGCGGATAAGAAAGGAACGAGCGCGAGTCGGTGAGCATACCGACGAAACGGCTCAACAGACCGAGCACAGAAAGGGCATTCATCTGGCGTGTCATTCCATCCAACTGGTCGTTGAACCACCAACCAGAACCGAACTGAATCTTTCCCGGGCAACTGCCGTCCTGGAAATTACCCAACATAGTGGCGATCACCTCATTTGCACAAGGGTTCAACGTATAAAGTATGGTACGTGTCAGTTTCTTTTCATTATTCAAACGATTGAGGAACTTGCTCATAGCACGAGCAGTGGTAAACTCTCCTATCGAATCGAAACCAGTATCAGGACCGAGCTGATTGTACATCTGCGTATTATTGTCGCGGATTGCGCCATAGTGGAACTGTTGTGTCCAGTCGGCTTCTGCATCCATCTTTGCCATCTCATATAGGAATGCGTGCTTGTACTGGCGTTGCTCAAACTGCGTAAGTTCCTTCTTCTGCAAAGCCTTTGCAAAGATAACTTCTATTTCTGCATCCGTGTATGGCTCATCATAGAACTCCTCAATACCATGGTCTGACAGACGGCAACCGTTTGCATGGAAGAAATCATGACGTTTCTTTAGGGCATCAAGCATATCCTTGAATGTCGTGATGTTTACATCTGACACCTCACTCAACTGCGCAACGTATGCAGGAAACTCCGGCTTCTCAATATTCATAGCCTTATCAGGTCGCCATGCAGGAATCATGCGCACCTCAAACCCGCTTTCCTTTGTCTGCTTATGGTAACGGAGGTCATCCACAGGGTCATCAGTAGTACATACACACTCCACATTATAACGTCGCATAAATCCACGTGCTGTATATGATGGGTCATTCTGAAGCTTATCATTACACTCATCAAAGATTTCACGCGCTGTCTCTGGTTTAAGAATTTTGTTTATTCCGAATGCCGTCTTCAGTTCAAGATGTGTCCAATGATAGAGAGGATTACGGAAAGTGTAAGGCACGGTTGCTGCCCACTTCTCGAACTTCTCCCAATCAGTAGTGTCTGCACCTGTACAGAAACGCTCGTCAACGCCATTCGTGCGCATAGCGCGCCACTTATAATGGTCGCCACCGAGCCACAGCTCCGTAATGGATTTGAACTTATGATCATCTGCCACCATCTGAGGGATGAGATGGCAGTGATAATCAATAATAGGCATCTTTGATGCGTGATTGTGATACAGGTCCTGCGCTGTCTTTGTCTCAAGCAGGAAATGTTCGTCCATAAATTGTTTTGCCATAATAATATGATATTAAGTTTTCTGATATTTTACGCAAAGTTAATGTACTATAGTCAAACTCCCAAAATATAATAATGATTTGAATGCTACTTAAATAATTTCTGTGTTATTATCTCTATATTGTCGCGACAGTTCATCCATGTGTGCCCACCACCAGGAATATGGAACGTATGTTCTAGTCCTACCTTCGTAAGTTGAGCATCCAGATTACGCGAGGCCTCTATCAAGAAGTCTTCGCTTCCTGTTCCCAACCATAGCATACCGAGATTCTTCTTCAGCACATCAGGAGTCTGATACACACCATTTGAGAAATTATCCTTGTATTCCGCATCAAAGATGGCAGGAGCAAAGGCGCATACATAACGGAACTTGTCGGAATGACCGAGACCTATTGCCAGAGCCTGACGCCCTCCAAGAGAGAAGCCGGCTACTGCGCGATGCTTTGCATCAGTATATACATTATAGTTGCTTTCAATATAAGGGATAATGCTGTTCAGCACTTCATCAACGACAATCTGAGTGTTCATCGGATTATACATCTTCTCCTTTCCGCGGAACATCAGTTCCGGATAAGGGTTGGCATAAGGCATCACCACTATCATACGTTCTGCAAGTGATGAGGCAATGAGGTTGTCAAGGATGACATTTGCACGTCCCACCTTCCACCATGTCTCGTAAGTATCGGTCATGCCGTGTATGAGATATAGTACCGGCAGTTTCTCCTTTCCTGACGGTTCATAACCGGCAGGGGTATAGATGCACATAGGGCGGTCAAAGCCGAGCGTAGAATGATAGTAGCGGTAAGTCAATTTTCCATGTGACACGTCTTGCAAATCCTGCATTGTCGATTGCGGAGCACGTACATCAACAAGCGAGTTTTTGAACCCTTCATTCGGGAAGATGTCCGGGTTCTGTGGGTCAGTAATCTGTGTTCCATCAACGATGAACGCATAAGGGAAAATATCCGGCTTCTCCGGCGTGACAGTCACACTCCATACACCTTCTGCATCTCGCGACATCACCTGTCGCTTGCCGAACATCTGACAGTCCAGTTCCACCTTTTCTGCATTTGCATCACGAAAGCGGAACGTAACGCTACCATCAGCATTATACTCCGGTGATTTCACGCCAGGTGAGAAAAAGCGTTTCATCACCTCAGAAGTCAGTTTCTGCTTATTCAGATCTCTCTTCCTTTCAGCCACTGGTGGTTGCTGTGCTTCCATATCTGCATACGGATTCTTATCCTGAAAGAGAAGACGCAATGACTTGTCAAGGAAACAACGCGCATTCATCCATGTGTGTCCGAACTTATCTGTTGTAAAGAATTTTCTGTTGCGTATTCCTTTTGCATCAAGGAAATCCATATATTCCTTGGCATTACCATAGAGAAAATCGTCCGTGCCTACTCCGAGCCAAAAAAGATTTATCTTACTGTTCGTTTGTGTGGCATCATCATAGACATTCGGCAAAGTCATTGAGGTAAACGAACTATATGAACATAGCCATGAGAACTTATCAAGGTTTGTCAAACCTATGGCAAGTCCCTGATTGCCACCGCGAGAGAAACCGCCAATGGCACGATGTTCACGATCGTTGAGTGTGCGGTAGTTTGTTTCGATAAACGGCATGAGGTCATTTAGGAAATCGCGTGTAAACGGGTCGCCTTTGCTGAAATCAAGTGCAGGCAATCCCTGCTGATTTGATGCCTTTGTCTTATTATACAGTAGCATCGGATTTCCGTATGGCATTACCACGATCATCTCCTTTGCCAATCCTTCAGCGATGAGGTTGTCAAGAATGAAATTCATACGTCCCACCTTGAAATACACTTCTTCGGTATCGGTCGTGCCACTTATTAGGTACATAACAGGGTATTTACGCTTTGGATTCTTGTCGTAAAATGGCGGTGTATAAACCACTACATTATTGTACAGCCCTATTGTCTTGGAAAAATAGTTGTGATATGACACACTACCATGAGGCACATCACGGACTTCATGGATAAGCCCCTCTGTGCGCATGTCCAAAAGACTGTTCTTAAAACCTTCATTCGGAAACCAATCAGGATTAAGAGGGTCCATTACGCTATTGCCGTCCACAACGAAACAATAAGGATATATATCCGGTGTAGCAGGACCAAGTGTTATTGTCCATACTCCATGTTCACCTTTGCGCATGTCGTGCCTTCCTGCAAACTGCACATCAACGGCAACAGTTTTCGCTTTGTCGTTACGATAATTGAAAGTCACGGTATTATCCGGATTAACGACAGGTGATGCAACTCGGGAATTAAATCCCCCAGGTTGAGCAAATAATGCTATACTACAGCAAAAAACAAATAAAAGATTAAATAGGCGTTTCATAGTTTATAAAAATATTAATAGTAGATACAAATATACAAAACCTTCTGTATATAATCAAAAAGCAAGAGAGGTTTATCTTTTGTTTGATAAACCTCTCTCTTATAAGAAGGCGGCTACCTACTCTCCCGCATTGCAGCGCAGTACCATCGGCGTAAGTG
>JAGHTU010000068.1 GCA_018065185.1 Candidatus Equicola faecalis
TCGGTTGAATAATAAGAATTTTTTCTTTTTACTGACATAATTACACTATTTTTAGATTTAAAAAATTTTTAAATAGTGTCTACCTATATCAGGATAAGACATAATGATTTTTCCTGATTTTAGTCGGCAAATTGAGAAAGCCTTATTAAGACTGCTTCTTTTGTCCTACGAGGTCATCATTCGTGATGGTCTTTGCGGCTTTCTTTACCTGTGACTTTAGAGAACCGAAACGGTAGGTCAACTTAAACATGAAATAGCGACGTTGGTCTTTGCTAATAAGGTTGGACGTAAAGTCGCCCTGTGTAGTATGCTGTTTATATTTCTGATACTTCTCAAACGGATTGTCGATGCCAATCTCTGCCACGAGTCGGTTTTCCTTCAGGAATGAACGTTGCAGGCTTATACTGTGCCAATATATAGGTTCGGCATAATTATAGACATTATTAAGCTGTTGCTCCCAACGTCCCGCATTGAGGAAGAGTTTCAGTTTCCACCAGATGTCCTGCGTAAAGTTTATGTTGCCGCCCCAGTTCCAACGGCTCTGACTCATAGTCAAATCGTCGTTCTTCACCTGTGTCCAACCGCAGTTCATGTTCAGCGTAAGATTAGTCTTTGACGAAGGTTGCCAGCGCAGGTAGAGGTTCCCCAAATAGTTTGAGAATTTCTGTATATTTCCATAGGTGGAATAAATTTTATTGTCCACATCCTTTACTACCTGACCTATACCGTCGTTGTTGAACGAGGTGGTGAAAGAAAGACTGCTCACCAGTTTCGGACTCACATAAGTGTGCGAGAGTGCTATTCTGTTCGGACGCGAACTGTCAAGATACGGATTACCTTCAGAAATGCTAATCATATCCTCGGTACGGAATGGGTTAAGATAGTCTATCCCCGGTCGCTCAATGCGTGAGGAATAATTCAGTTTCAACGTGTTAGCATCATTCAAACGATAAGTCAAACCGAGGAACGGCACAAGGTCATTGAGGTTGCGAGAATAGTCGTCTGCACTACCATCACGGAACTTTGCTTTCAGATAAGCATACTCATAGCGCACGCCACCATTCAAACTCCACTTAGGACTAATGTAACGATATTCCGCATAGGCGGCAGCAACATTAGTGATGTGACTGAAATCATTAGCCAGTACCAACCGCTCATCGTGTTTCTGTTCGCCTTGCGAGGCATTATTGCGGTTGATGTATTTAGCCCCCACATTGAGCTTATGCTGTTGTGAGATGGGACGCTCCCAGTCAAACTGGAACGTATGCTCCACGAACTTTCCGTCATTATCGCGAAAATAGCGGTCGTAATCATATTCCTTCGGACGGTCCACCCAGTCGTGATAGTTCTCCCCTATCTGCTGATGGGTGTCGGAAGTGGAAAGGAGGTATGAGAGAGTCAGCGTTTCGCCCTTGCGGTCAGTTAGATGCTGATAATCCACCTTTCCGTCAAAATTATAGTACGACTGCCTACTGTCATCATAATTATCCTTGAAGCTATAAATAGTCTTACCTGCATTTGTCATCAGCATGGATGCGTCGCCATAGATATCAACATCATAAAAATATCCGTTCAACGACACTGCCAGAAGGTTTTTAGGATTGAAATCATACGAACCTTCAAGCCCTACAATATGAAACAATCCTTTTACCTGCTGCATATTTTCAATCTGCATAAGATTGCCAGTGCTTTTATAAAAGATTTCATTATTAGTCGTGTTTTTCTGATGTGACTTCATAATGTCAGCAAGTGTATAATTCAGCGACAGGTCAAGTTTTCCTATCTTCGAACCCAGATAGAGCGTACCCGTTGGTTCGCCATTATTGTCGGTCTGTAACCCGAGTTGCCCCATGATGCCATTGAGATCGGTATTTTTCTTAAAGACGATGTTTAGAATGCCGTCAACGCCCTCTGCATCATACCTTGCACCGGGCTCACTTATCACCTCCACCCTCTCAATCAGGGATGCAGGGAGGGCTTCAAGCACATCTTTGGCATTCTTCGTAAACGAGTTGTTCGGACGTCCATCCTTATAGATGCGTATGTTGCCACTGCCTTTTATCTGTATGTTACCTTCATTATCTATAGAGAGAAAGGGGACTTTCTTCAGCATCGTACGCAGGGAGTTGGTCTTCGACTCGTCATCGCTTTTCATATCATAAACAATCCTGTCGTCTTTCTGTTTGACGAGTGGCTTCTGTGCTGTGACAACAATCTCTTTCAACGTCACACTATCTTTCATCTCCTGTGCTGAAATGTTGCTTGCCACACAAAGGCACAAACCAATAATAAGAGTCTTTTTCATTTTTCCGTTTTATTTGATTTCTGCACATTTGACGCACAAAAGATACAAATAGGTGCAACCATCCGAGAAATTCTCATCACCCGAACACCTTTCTTAACTTAAATCAAACAACGGGCAATCGTGGCAATATATATAATAAGGTGCAATTGACGCATAGTGACAAGATAATAATTAACATTACAAAATTTTTCATTTCCAAATTATTTTTCCATTTAAAATACTATCCCAATGAATCCCAAAATATTTGTCAATAGTCACATTACTGATTTTCGTTGAACATGACCCACAAGTAGAAATAGAATAACTATTATAAGTTTCTAATATTTGAGGATTTAAAATATACATATTTTCACTTTGGTAATTCAAATTATTACTTCCATCGTATTTATATCCGACAGGAATTTTGTGCTGTGCAGCAACTACAGTTGTGTTAAGGTCTTCTGCCATCTGGGAAACTAAAATACCATTTTGGCCAACATCACAAGCTCCGACAAAAATAGTCTTGCCATCAACATTTTCTTTTAATGATGACAAATCTGTGCTTAATGTTATTTTATCCTCTCCGATCATAAAACCTTCATAATTACCATGACTATTAATTGACAATACATCATAATTAAAATCAATATTATTTAATTCTTTCAAAGCATTATTTAAATCTTCTGTATTATCAACCGTAATAATAGGAATGTGTTCTTTCTGAGCTACTTCATAATCATCATTCAAAGCTTTATCTCTTGTTGTTTGGAAAACAGCTACAACAGAAGCAATAGTCCATTTATCAATATTCTCAAAATCAAAATTCCCGTCAGGGTCAATTCGATTCACCGGATTTGCACTACAGAAGATGTAAGGATTGTTCCAAGGTTTCTTCTCACAGAGTGGATCCATCCTGTCTCAAACGATTTTTGCGCCATCGTACTGACGTGCTCCGTAGTCGTAAGTGTCTAATCCATGCATACGGTCAAACTCTTTACCATTGTATTTATATCTGTACTTCTGTTTGTTATCATCAGTAGA
>JAGHTU010000078.1 GCA_018065185.1 Candidatus Equicola faecalis
AATATTTTGCAAAAACTCAAGCAAGCTTGGATTTTCTAAAAATATTTATCCTCTTTTCTTCGAAAATTTGGCTTTTCTCTCGCCTTGCACTAATTTTGTCAGCCCAAAAAATAAGAAATGAGAAAAATCGCTGTCATTATCTTTTTCGGTATGTTCTGCACTATTGGTGTGGCACATATAGGAAAAGACCTTGATAGTATTCTTTCCTCACCATATCTGGAGAAGACACAGTTGGGGCTGATGGTGTGCGACCTAACGAATGATACCGTCATCTTTGCGCAAGGCGAAAAGCAGATCATGCGCCCTGCTTCCACCATGAAACTACTTACGGCAATAACAGCCCTTGATATGCTCGGCAGTACATACGACTATCGCACACAGATGTTTATGGAGGGCGCGATGAATGATGGAGTACTCGACGGAAATATATGTCTGTATGGAGGTTTTGATGCCGCATTTGACGAATCTGATGTCAAAGCCTTTGCCGACGCTCTGCACCGAGAAGGGATAGAGGCGATTCGCGGAAAGATATATGCCGACCTTTCTTTCAAAGATTCTATACGCTTGGGCGAAGGATGGTGCTGGGATGATGAGAACCCTGTGCTTTCTCCGCTCCTTATGGGCGACAAAGGTAGCGAAGATGCCGTAATCGAAGCATTGAAACGTGAGTTGAATGTTCCAGTAATGAACGAGGAAGTGATGGTTGATGAAGCACTAATGTTCCTTGAACGAGTGCATCCTATCACCGTCATCTTACAGAGGATGATGAAGGAGAGCGACAATCTGTATGCAGAAAGTATGCTCTATCAGTTGGCACATCTGGCAGGAGGGGATAGTGCAACGGCTGATGATGGTTTGGAACTTATCAAGGAAAAGGTGCGCCACGTCGGTCTCAATCCTGATGATTACAGGTTTGCCGATGGTAGCGGTCTGTCACTATACAATTATGCCAGCGCAGAACTGCTGTGCCGTATGTTGCGGTTTGCTTACTTATATCCTGAGATTTATGATGCCTTATATGATGCTTTACCAATAGCAGCACATGACGGGACATTAAAAAACCGCATGCATGGCACACTTGCGGCAGGTAATGTGCGGGCAAAAACGGGGACGCTGACAGGTGTGTCGTCATTGGCAGGATATTGTACTGCCGCATCAGGCTCTACGCTCTGTTTTGCCATTATCTCTCAGGGAGTGTTGCAACAGGAAGAGGCACACAGACTGCAAGACAGCATCTGTGCCGTATTGTGTGAATATTGAAAATAACAAACATATATAAATAAAGGAAAAGATGCAGGATATCAGAAACATTGCCATCATCGCGCATGTGGACCATGGAAAGACCACACTAGTGGATAAGATGATGCTGGCAGGAAACCTATTTCGCGAAGGACAGAATAACTCTAGTCAGGTGCTTGACGCTAACGACCTTGAGCGTGAACGCGGAATAACTATATTGTCGAAAAACGTGTCCATAAACTATAAAGGCACAAAGATAAATATCATAGACACTCCGGGACACTCCGACTTCGGTGGTGAGGTGGAGCGTGTGCTGAATATGGCAGACGGATGCCTGTTGCTCGTTGATGCTTTTGAGGGACCGATGCCACAGACGCGCTTTGTTCTCCAAAAGGCATTGCAGATAGGTCTGAAACCTATAGTAGTGGTGAATAAGGTGGATAAGCCTAATTGTCGCCCAGAGGAAGTGTATGAGATGGTGTTTGACCTGATGTTTTCGCTCAACGCCACCGAAGACCAACTGGATTTCCCTGTGGTCTATGGTAGTGCAAAACAAGGATGGATGGGACCGGAATGGAACACCCCAACAGACAATATCACTTATCTGCTTGATCAGATAATTGAACATATCCCTGCACCGGAATATCTTGAGGGCACACCGCAGATGCTTATCACTTCGCTTGACTATTCCACCTATACCGGTCGTATAGCTGTGGGGCGCGTACATCGTGGCACGTTACGTCAGGGACAGCAGATCACCATCAGCCATCGCGATGGTACGATGGAGAAGACAAAGATAAAGGAACTGCATACGTTTACGGGTATGGGGCATACTGCCACTGAGAGTGTGGAGAGTGGTGATATATGTGCCGTCATAGGATTGTCCAACTTTGAGATAGGCGACACCATCTGCGATGCGGAAACACCGGAAGCGCTACCGACAATCAGTATTGATGAGCCTACGATGAGTATGCTTTTTACCATCAACGACTCTCCATTCTTCGGAAAGGAGGGAAAACTCGTGACGTCGCGTCATATCAATGACCGTCTGCATAAGGAACTGGAGAAAAACCTTGCACTACGCGTTGAGAATTTTCCAGATTCTACCGATAAATGGATTGTCAGCGGACGTGGAGTGTTGCATCTCTCGGTGCTTATTGAGACCATGCGCCGTGAGGGGTATGAGTTGCAGGTGGGACAACCGCAGGTCATTTACAAGGAGATAAACGGACAGAGGTGTGAACCGATAGAGGAACTTACAATCAATGTCCCGGAGGAGTTTGCCAGCAAGATGATAGACATGGTGACACGCCGTAAGGGAGAGATGACCTCAATGGACACGCAGGACGACCGCGTGAACATAGAGTTTGATATGCCGTCGCGTGGCATCATCGGTCTGCGCACTAATATCCTTACTGCTTCGCAGGGCGAGGCTATCATGGCACACCGTTTCAAGAATTATCAGCCGTATAAAGGCGATATCGAACGGCGCATCAATGGCAGTATGATAGCTTTGGAGACGGGTAATGCTTTTGCCTATTCCATAGACAAACTGCAGGATAGGGGACGTTTCTTCATTGACCCGGGCGAAGATGTGTACGCTGGGCAGGTGGTTGGCGAACATGTGCATGAAAACGACCTTGTGATAAATGTGACGAAGGCAAAGCAGTTGACGAACACCCGTGCCAGCGGAAATGATGAAAAGGCACATATCGTGCCGAAGACGGAATTCAGTTTGGAAGAGGCTTTGGAATATATCAAAGAAGATGAATTGGTGGAAGTGACCCCAAAGAGTATGCGCATGAGAAAAGCCATACTTGACCATCTTGCACGCAAGCGGTCTGCAAAATAGGCTGAATTAACATGTGGAAATTTGTCTTTGCGAGAAATAATCCGTAAATTTGCAAACTTGAGAAATTAACCGACAAATAAATCAATTCAAAATATCATTTATGCAATTAAAAATTAAGTTTGCACTCATAGCCATGTGTTGTGTGCAGCTTTCTTTTGCTCAGATCAACGATAAGCCAAAGACTGTGGAAGATGAGGATGATCAGGAATCGTCTTTTACATTTACCGAGACGCAGCTGAGCGAAAATGATGACATGTCGCAGAACGTGAGCATCATAGGAAGTTCCACAAACATCTATGCGAGCAATGTGGGCTACAGATTCAGTCCAATGAGATTCAAATATCGTGGTATGGATCCAAGATACAACGATATTTACATTAACGGTAATCCGATGAATGACCTTGAGCGTGGTTCGTTCAGTTATTCTCTCGTAGGCGGTCTGAACAATCAGACACGCGCCGTAGAAAGTACCTTGCCTTTTGAGGACAATACCTACACGATGGGTGGTATGGCAGGAAGTAACAACTACAATTTCCGCCCGAGTAGTTTCGGTACAGGTCAGCGTGTATCGTTGGCAGGAGCAAACCGCAACTACACTCTGCGCGGAATGTACACTTACAATTCCGGTTTGATGTCAAACGGATGGGCATATACCGCTTCTCTCACTTACCGTTGGGCAGGACGTGGATATGTGAAAGGTACGTTCTACAATGCATTGTCTTATTTCTTCGGTGCTGAGAAACGCATCAATGATGCTCACAGCATATCATTCGTGACATGGGGTAACCCGACAGAACGTTCCACACAGGGAGCATCCACTGACGAAGGCTATTGGTTGGCAAACAGTTATACCTACAACCCTTATTGGGGTTATCAAGATGGTAAGGTGAGAAACTCCCGCGTAGTGCGTGAGTATGTACCGACAGCCCTCTTTACATGGGACTGGAAAATCAATGACCAAACAAAGCTGACGACATCTCTCTCTGGGCGTTATGGTATGTACCGCACCACGAAGCTGAATTACAATAATTCAGAGAACCCGCAGCCTGATTACTATAAGAAGATGCCTAGTAATTTCTATAATGTATGGGAAGAAAACAGTCCTAACCGCACTAAGCAGAATCTTGAAGATTGGAAATATACACGTGATTACTGGAGAGCATCGGAAGAAAACCGCCAAATTAAGTGGGACCAGTTATATGCCTCGAATGAGCAAGCCAACAAGGCTGGTGTAGATGCAATGTATATTGTGCAGGCACGTCATAACAATACATTCAACCTCTCGCTTGCATCAAACCTGCAACATCAGATAGACAAGAACCATAAGTTGACCGGCGGTATATCATTACAGAAGAACACGGGTTATCACTACTATACTATTGACGACTTGCTCGGAGCACAGTATTATCATAACGTAAATACATACGCATCGGGTAATTACGGCATCGGTTCTACACAACTGATGTACGATATCCGCGATGGAGGCAAACTGGTGAAGGAAGGCGACAAGTTTATGGCAGATTATAACATCTATACCAACAAGGCCAACGCATGGGCAACATTCGCAGGAAACCGTGGTATGCTGCATTATTATGTGAGTGGTCGCATCGGTGGCACAACCATTCAGCGTGACGGCAAGATGCAGAACGGTCTTGCGCCTGAGAACTCTCTGGGGAAGAGTGGCACAGCAAAATTCCTTGACGGTGGTGGTAAGGCTGGTTTGATTGCTACTCTCGGTCACGGACATACACTTACGCTTGGTGCCGGTTATCAGACGATGGCACCTTTGGCAAATACGGCTTTTGCTGCACCGGAGATGAATAATGATTTCGTGACAAACCTTGACCTTGAAAAAATCCTTTCAACCGAACTCTCATATCAGTATGAGGGTGCATGGGTGCATATCAATCTGTCTGGCTATTACAGCAAGACAAAGAACGGCACGGAATGGACTCCTCTGTATTATGATGATGCCAACTCATTCTCCTATATGTCGCTTACAGGTATTGACCGCGAATATTACGGAGCTGAACTTGGTGTGAAGTTCAAGGTGACATCAGCATTCGAAATTAACGTGTTAGGAACGGTGGGAGAATCAAAATACACGAAAGATGCAGATGTACGCTACTTGATGTCAACAAAAGGCACTTACGACACCGACCTTGCACACATCAAGGGAATGCGCGAGAGCGGTACACCTCTTACAGCAACAAGCATAGGTCTGAGTTATCATGCCAAGGGTTGGTATCTTGACCTTTATGGTAATTATTATGACCGTATATATCTCTCATACTCGCCTACTTATCGTTTCGAAAGTGCAGCCGCTGCAAATGGACTGATAACCAATACAGGCGAATTTGACTATGACAAGGCTTCACAGGCAAAAGGCAATGGCGGTTTTATGCTTGATGCAAGCATCGGCAGGTCGATGTATGTCAAGAAAGGCAGTCTGTCTGTGAACCTCATGCTTACAAACATTCTCAACAAGCGTGATTTCTGTACCGGAGGATATGAGCAGAGCCGTGCCGACTATACCAATTCCGGAAATGCCCGTACATACGTCTTCAGTATGAACCCGAAGAAGTATTATGCATACGGACTGAACGGAATGCTTATTGTTTCATACAGATTCTAAAAGGAGGGCAGATATATGAAAAAGATATTTTTTATCATAATGGCTTTTGCTCTAGCTGTTTCTTCATGTCAAAAAGACTGGGATACGCCGAACACAGAGAATGCCTACGGTAATCCAAAGCTTGAGATTACAAATCTCAAGACTATTGCTGAGGTGAAAGACTCATTTAAGAATTATGTTACCACATCTTATTCCTATAAACAGGTGACGAAGCCGATGCAGATTGTCGGCGTTGTGACAGGCAACGACATAGGTGGTAATATGTATAGTGAAATAGCAATACAGGATTCTACTGCTGCAATCATTATTGCCATCCAGCATGGTGGTCTTTGGGGCTCACTGCCGATAGGTGCAAAGATTCTTGTGGAACTGAATGGTCTGTATCTGGGCAACTATGGTCTGCAACCTGAGATAGGTACGCCATACACCAACTCATCAGGCAATACATACGTAAGCCGTATGAACCCTATGCTATGGCAGGAACATTATAAGATTTTGTCGTATGGGGAAGCACCGGAGCCTGAGGTTTTCGCTGATGGTAAGGAAAAAACCACATGGGACTTGTACAAAGATGCAGGTAAATTGGGCGTCCTGAAGAACGTCACTTTTAAGGAAGGTGGTAGGACTACTTGGGCAACGCCGAATGCCGGTTCGGGAAATAAGTCGCTTTATTTCAACGAACAGACACAGACGGTGATGGTATATACCAGCAACTATGCTCAGTTTTGTGCAGACACTATCCCATCGGGGAAGGTGAACATCACAGGCATTTTTAAGCGTTATAGCACATCTTCCAAAGATAGTTGGGAGATACTACTCCGTAGCATTGAAGACTGTGAGGAGGTAAAATAATTTGAATGGAGTCAAAATAGAAAAAAGATAAATGATGAAAAAGATTAAGAATTGTACATTGTACATTGTTTCGCTGTGTATGATCGTTCTGTTTGCTGCATGTTCTGATGTGCCTATGCCATACGACGAACCACAGCCACAGAAGAAGATTACTCCAACAGGTAATGGTACGAAAGAGTCGCCATACAATGTGGCAGCTCTTGACAGCTTGTTCGACAACAGCATTATACCGGAAGAAAAGGTATATGCGCGTGGTATTATCTCAAGGATTGATGAGCTTGACACGTCGTCATACGGTAATGCTACTTATTACATCTCTGATACGGGTAATGAGACATCACAGTTTGAGGTATATCGTGGATATGGTCTGAATGGTGAGAAGTTCAAGACAGGCGATGAGATTCAGAAGGGCGATACTGTAGTTGTTTATGGTCAACTTCTGCTTCATGGCACCACAAGAGAATTTACGCAGGGTTCATCCATTATATCAATAAATGGTGGTGGTGGTCCTACTCCAAGTCCTATTGATCCAAAGGGAAGTGGTACTGCCGATGACCCATATAATATAGCAAAACTACTTCAATTGTTTGCTCAAGACAATATTCCAACGGAAAAGATTTATTTCAAAGGTATAGTATCTAATATCAAGGAACTTGATACGGGTAATTTTGGCAACGCAACATATTATGTTTCTGACACTGGTGAAGATACAAATACATTCTATGTATATAGAAGTTTCTATTTGAATAATGAGAAATTTACATCTACAGACCAGTTGCAAGTTGGTGACACGGTTATTGTCTATGGCAATGTAACATTGTATAACTCCACCCCAGAAACAGTTCAAAAAGAAAGCCACCTATATTGGATAAGTCGTGGAGTAGGTCCTGGCCCTGGCCCAACTCCTGGTCCAGAAGGTACGGGTACTTACGACGACCCATTCACAATCGCCGGTGCACAGGCTAATCAGGGTGTGAAAGGATATGTGAAAGGTTACATCGTTGGCTTTGTAACGGGACAGGTGTTGGCATCTGGTGCAACATTCTCTGCCGAAGGTGCTGTGGCATCAAACATTCTTATTGCTAAATCTGCAGATGAGACAAATGTAAACAACTGTATTCCTGTGCAACTTGTTGGTGGTTCACCAGTGCGTGCAGGAATCAACCTTATGGATAACGCGGGAATGTATAAGAAAGAACTTCTTATTTATGGCTCTCTAGAGAAATACTTCGGTGCTGCCGGTTTGAAGACTACGACGTATGCTGAGTGTGATGGAAAGACATTCGGAACAAAGCCTGGCGACACCCCACCGCCAAGTACAGACGTGTGGGCTATGGATTTCAAGACGACAGGTTCACAAGGCAACTGGACAATAGAAGATAAGTCTCTTGACCCTGCTTTGTCGTATGTCTGGACATTTGACTCTAAGTACGGAATGAAAGCATCTGCATACATTTCCAAATGCTTTGCATCTGAAAGTTGGCTCATCTCTCCTGCTATCAATTTGCCATCAGGTGTAAGTACACTTACAATACACGAGGCCATGAATCAGTTGAAGGGTGGTAACCGTGCTGACCATGTAAACGTGATGGTTTCTACAGATAAGGTAAATTGGTCGGTAGTGAACATGGCAGGTTGGCCGGCAGGTACGGACTGGAATTTCGGTGATTATACTGCCGATTTCTCAACCTATGCAGGCAAGACCATCTATATCGCCTTCAAATATACGAGCACAGATTCTTGTGCCCCAACATGGGAAGTGGAGAAACTGTCAATAAACTAGAACTTATATATAACACAAACGGAAATATCATCGCTGAGAGGACTCAGCGATGATATTTTTATATATACTTTCGTAAGAAGGAGATAAATTTAGTTTCATGCGTATGATGCGCCGTTTTGGATAAAAATATGTACATTTGCGTATTGAATCCATTATACGAGTTGGGCATGTATGTCAAAAAAAATATCTCAAGCTTGGGGGGGCTATTACTTCTTTTATCTCTGACAATACTCACCTTGGGGAGCTGTTCGAGCGATACTGACAAATTCAGTATTGAGGGACGGTTCATGAATTTCAACCGTGGTGAACTATATGTATATAGCATTGACGGGGGGCTCAATGCATTGGACACCATAACGGTGCAGGATGGGCGTTTCCGTTTTGAGACAATGCTGAGTGCACCGGCAACATTCGTCATCGTGTTTCCAAACTTTACCGAAGTGCCCATCTTTGGCGAACCTGGCAAGAGCGTAAACATAAAGGCTGATGCAAGCAACCTGCGTGAGATGGAGATAAAAGGCTCGAAAGACAACAAGATGATGAACGGACTGCGTCGCGAACTGGTGATGACAGCACCGCCAGAGGTGACGAAGAAAGTGGCAACTTTTGTCGAGGAGAATCCTGCATCTATCGTGTGCCATTACGCCGTGTCGAAATATATCCTACGCGTGCCTAACCCTAACTATAAGGAGGCGGTGCGACTATTGACACTCATAAGCAAGGAACGACCAACGGACAAATATGTCAAGATACTGAAGAATCAGACAGAAGTGCTGGCTGCCTGTCCTGCAGGAGAACGTCTGCCGGAGTTCTTCTTGCGCGCGCGTAGCGGAAAAACCATCAAGAAAGACTTCTGTAAAGGCAAGATAGGGATAATCACCGTAGGAGCATCGTGGGACTATGAAAGTGCGCGCACTCAACAACGTCTTATTTCGTTGCAGGAGAAGTATAAGGATAAGATAGCGGTGTTGGGAATATCACTCGACGTTAGCAAAAAGCAGGTAGATGATTTCGTGAAAAACAACAATATACCATGGCAGGTGTGCTGGGACGGACTGGTGTGGGAATCACCGATGCTCCGCACACTCGGATTAAGCAATGTGGATGATAATATCATCATCGGCTGGCACGGCACGATAGCCTACCGCAACCTATCGGCAGACAACATGGAGGAGCAAGTAACTAAAATGGTAAATAATTAATATCCTCTCTAACTAAAAGAACATGCTTATAAGAACATATTGCGCAGCAGTAAACGGATTGGAAGTGACCATAGTGAATGTGGAAGTGAGCACTCGTCGCGGTGTACATTTTCATCTCTCTGGTCTGCCTGATGCCTCAGTGAAAGAAAGTCAGGACCGCATAAGAGCAGCATTCAGCAATATGGATTTAAGATTTCCTGGTATGGAAATCACTATCAATCTTTCTCCTGCCGACATTCATAAGGAGGGAAGCGGTTATGACCTGTCTATTGCCGTAGGTATTCTTGCCCACGACGAGAAGAACCATATCATCCGTGAGCGGTTAGAGCAATATATCATTCTCGGCGAGGTAAGTCTTGACGGCACCCTACGCCCCGTGCGTGGGGCATTGCCTGTGGCACTGAAAGCAAAGGCCGAAGGTTTTCAAGGCATCATATTACCGAAAGAGAATGCACGCGAGGCAGCGGTGGTTGATGGTCTGCGAGTATATGGCATGAGTTCGCTAAAAGAGGTGATCGGCTTTTTGAGTGGCGAAGATGATTTTTTGTCAACAACAGTAGATTTTCAAAAAGAGTTCTTTGACAGGCAACAACAGGCGGAGTTCGACTTTGCCGATGTGCGCGGTCAGCAACAGGTGAAGCGCGCTCTTGAGGTTGCCGCCAGTGGCGGACACAACATCATAATGATTGGTCCTCCAGGAGCAGGAAAATCTATGATGGCACGCTGTTTGCCGTCAATACTTCCACCACTATCGCTTGAAGAGAGTCTGGAAACGACACAGATACATTCCGTTGCAGGCAGGTTGGGGAAGAACGTGGCACTCATATCCCAACGACCTTTCCGCAGTCCGCATCATACGATATCGGCAGCAGCAATATGTGGAGGTGGCAGTAACCCGCAACCCGGTGAAGTGTCGTTGGCACATAATGGAGTGCTCTTTCTGGATGAGTTACCGGAGTTTTCAAAAAACGTACTTGAAGTGTTACGCCAACCATTGGAAGACCGTAAGATAGCGGTGTCGCGTGTAAAGTATTCCACGGAGTTTCCTTCCTCGTTCATGTTTGTGGCATCGATGAATCCTTGCCCATGCGGTTATCATAACGACCCATCACATAAATGCGTTTGTTCGCCAGGGCAAATACAGCGTTATATGAACAGAATCAGCGGTCCGCTCATGGACCGCATTGACCTTCAATGTGAGATAACGCCCGTACCGTTTGAAGATATCAGCAGGAAGGTGCAGTCGGAGCCGAGTGCTTCCATCCGTGAGCGAGTGATAAAGGCACGACAGATACAAGCAGAGCGTTTTAGAGACGTGAATGGCGTGTATTGTAATGCACAAATGAACACACAGATGATACATCGGTTTGCCGAACCCGATGCTATGGGACTGAATATGCTGAAAATGGCTATGGAACGGCTTAAACTGTCGGCACGTGCATATAGTCGCATACTGAAAGTGGCACGCACGATAGCCGACCTCGACGGTTCAGAACAAGTGCAAAGTAACCACATTGCTGAGGCTGTAAGTTACCGCTCGCTTGACCGCTCCGACTGGGGAGAATAAGAAAATAATTAATTATTGCAAACCATTGACTAATACAAACCATTAATAAAATTCGTTATGACAATCAAAGATCTAAAACCAACGCATGTTTGGAATGCGTTTTACGAACTGACGCAGATACCTCGTCCGTCAGGTCATACAGAGACTGTAGCTAAGTTTCTTGTGGATTTTGCAAAGCAGCAAGGTGCCGAAGCACACATTGATGAGGGTGGAAATGTCGTGATACGCGTGGCAGCAACACCTGGATATGAAAACCGCCAGATGGTGGTGTTGCAGGGGCACATGGATATGGTGCCACAAAAGACCGATGACAGTAAGCATGATTTCCTCACAGACCCGATAACCACCATCATCGATGGCGATTGGGTGCATGCCGACCGCACTACACTCGGTGCCGATGATGGTATGGGCATAGCCTTCGGTATGGCTATCCTCAGCGACAAGAGCATCGAACATGGTCCACTGGAGATGCTTTTTACTCGCGATGAGGAGACGGGCATGTATGGTGCTTTTGAACTGAAAGAAGATGAGTTACAGAGTAAACTCATGATAAACATAGACTCTGAGACAGAGGGCGAAATCACTATCGGTTGTGCCGGTGGGATGGACATCAATGCCACGTTGGAATATCAAGAAGAGCAGACGGTAGCAGATGGGGTTACGGCTTTCCGCATCAGCGTCGGTAATCTGCTCGGTGGGCACTCCGGTCTGGAAATACATTTGAGTCGTGCCAATGCCAATAAACTCATGGCACGTGTGCTATACGCGCTTATTAACCACACGGATGCATTGCTCTCATCATGGAGTGGTGGTAATATGCGCAATGCTATCCCTCGCACAAGTGAAGCTGTTATCATTATACCTAATGAAAATAAAGATGACGTGATACGCATCGTGAAAGAATATGCAGACATCATCCGCCATGAATATAAAGACATTGAGAAGGAGCCTGTGGAACTGAAAGCCGAGGAGGTGACTCTGCCATCAACACTTGTGCCTGAGGCTATTGGTGTTAACCTTATCAGTGCTGCCCTTGCAGCACAGGATGGTGTGATGCGTTACATCCCTACGATGCCTGAGGTGGTAGAGACATCATGCAATTTTGCTATTGTCAATATCGGTGGTGGCAAGGCCTCGTTCTGTCTGCTTGCTCGTAGTGCTAACAATACAATGAAGGACTATTTCTGTGCTTCGCTCACATCCTGTTTCAATATGGCAGGAATGAAGGTAGTGCTCAGTGGTGGATATAGCGGTTGGGACCCTAACACCTCATCGCCATTTGTGGCACTGATGAAAGATGTTTACCAGAAGATGTATGGCGCAGAACCTAAGGTGCTGGTGGTACATGCTGGTCTGGAATGTGGTATCTTCGGCCCTAAATATCCAGATATGGATATGGCATCAGTAGGACCTACACTATTGTCGCCTCACACACCGAGTGAGCGTTGTCATATACCATCAGTAGAGCGGTCGTTCAACTATATCTGTGCCATATTGAAAGCTATCCCAGAGGTATAAGCCTTACGTACAATTAACCCAAACAGAGAGTCAAAACCACTTTTATGCAGGTTTTGACTCTCTGTTTTTTGTTTTTGGATGCTTTGTTTACGCTTTATCTTTTTTATGCCACACGGCACGGAGCATAAATGCGATACCGATGATGGCGAGTGGGATACTGAGTATCTGCCCCATATCAAGCATCATGCCATGTTCAAAATCTTCCTGTACCTCTTTCAGGAATTCAACAAAGAAGCGGAAAGTGAAGATGGTGCCTACGCAATATCCGAAGAAAAAACCACTGCCAAGTGTGTGGCGCAATCGTGTGCGATGATAAAGCATAATGCCGACGATGCCCACCAGAGCATAGAATAATGCCTCGTATAGCTGTGCAGGATGTCGTGGCAACATATCTAAATTCTCAAAAATAAATGCCCATGGCACGTTTGTCACGTTACCTACTATCTCACTGTTCATCAAATTACCCGTGCGTATCATCATCCCTACGAATGGTGCTGCCACAGCCACATTGTCCAACACATAGAGATAGGTGTATTTATATCTTCGACAATAGAGCCAGAAAGCAATAAACATACCGAATACACCGCCATGTGATGACAGCCCCTCATATCCCGTAAAGTGCCAACTGCCATCAGCAAAGTGGTGTATAGGCACAATCATTTCAATGAAATGCTCTCCCGAAGCAAGGAAATAATCCGGCTGATAAAAGAGACAATGCCCCAATCGTGCTCCGATGAGTACACCGAAGAACATATGCAAGAATAATGGGTCATAGTCCTGTGGCGGTCGTTTATAGTCGCGATAGAGTTTCTTGACGATGAAGTATCCTGTCAACAGTCCTATAAGCCAACAAGTGGAATACCAGCGCAAAGTGATACTGCCAAGCGTGATTATCTCTGGATTGGGATTCCAAGTAATGAACATGGATATCAATTCATTATTCATAATTAAAAACTTTCGTCGTTGCTATACATTAAACCTGAAATGCATTATGTCACCATCCTGCACCAAGTATTCTTTTCCCTCCACAGCCATCTTGCCAGCCTCCCTGACGGCTGTTTCCGAACCTAATGCGATGTAGTCGTCATATTTTATGACTTCAGCTCGGATAAATCCTTTCTCAAAGTCGGTATGTATGACCCCGGCACACTGCGGTGCCTTCCATCCCTTATGATATGTCCACGCTTTTACCTCCATTTCACCAGCAGTAATGAACGTCTCAAGGTTGAGCAGATGATAGGCTTTCTTTATCAACCTGTTCACTCCGCTTTCTTTCAATCCTAATTCTTCAAGGAACATCTGCTTGTCTTCGTATGTCTCCAATTCTGCAATGTCCTCTTCCGTCTTTGCGGCAATGACCATCATCTCTGCTCCCTCTTTGGTAGCAACTTCCTCTATCTGTCTGGAGTATTCATTACCATCTTTGGCAGCAGCCTCATCCACGTTACATACATACAGAACTGGTTTTGCAGTAAGTAGGAACAAATCATGCGCTACCTTCTGCTGGTCTTTAGTGTCAAAAGCCACCACCCTCGCATTCTGTCCTTTTTCCAAGACTTCCTTATATCTTCCCAATACTTCGACTGCAATCTTCGCATCTTTGTTGCCTGCTGCTGCAGCCTTCTGCTCTTTTGCAAAACGGCTTTCTATTGTCTCTAGGTCCTTGAGTTGCAATTCTGTATCTATTATCTCTTTATCGCGCAGAGGGTTTACACTGCCATCAACATGTGTTATGTTGTCATCATCGAAGCAACGCAATACATGGATGATGGCATCCGTCTCGCGGATATTGCCGAGAAACTTGTTTCCCAGTCCTTCTCCCTTACTTGCACCTTTCACCAGTCCTGCAATATCCACGATTTCGCACGTTGCAGGCACTATTCTTCCCGGGTGTACGATGTTGGCAAGTTGTGTCAGTCGTTCATCTGGCACGGTTATCACTCCCACATTTGGTTCTATCGTACAGAAAGGGAAATTTGCTGCTTGTGCCTTCGCACTCGTCAGACAGTTAAAGAGTGTTGATTTGCCCACATTAGGCAGTCCTACTATTCCACATTTTAAAGCCATATCTTTGTTTTTATCAATTATCAGTGTGCCTGTAACCAGTTTGCGCCCCATCCCACAGACACGGTGAGCGGTACGCGGAGATGGCAGGCATTCTCCATACAGTTGACTACAAGTGCCTGTAGGCGTTCTTCCTCGCCAGGGACGACAGAGAACGTCAGTTCATCATGCACCTGTATCAGCATTTTTGATTTCAGTCCTTCCTTCTGCATTCCGCGGTCTATTTCCACCATTGCCACCTTTATTATGTCGGCAGCGGTGCCTTGTATTGGGGCGTTGATGGCATTACGTTCAGCATAGCCTCTCACCACAGCATTATGCGAATTTATGTCTGGCAGATAGCACCGTCTGCCAAAGAGCGTAGTGGCATAACCATATTCACGCACCACCTCTTTCGACTTCTCCATATACGCCTTCACGTCAGGATAGGTATTAAAATACTCCTCTATCAGGTCTTTTGCTTCCTGACGGCTCACACCCATACGTTCTGCCAGTCCGAAGGTAGTGATGCCATAGATGATGCCGAAGTTTGCCACTTTCGCCTTTCGCCTTTCATCCAGCGTCACCTCTTCCAGAGGTTTGCGGAACACTTTAGCAGCCGTACTTGCGTGTATGTCGGCTCCAGTACAGAAAGCAGCAATCATATTTTCATCGCCACTTAGATGTGCCATAATGCGCAGTTCTATCTGTGAGTAGTCTGCAGAAAGTAGTTTACAACCCTTGTCAGGGATAAATGCCTTGCGCACTTCCCTGCCATCATCATCACGCACAGGAATATTCTGCAGGTTTGGATTGCTTGACGACAGACGACCGGTGGCTGTCACCGCCTGATTGAACGTGGTGTGCAATCGCCCTTCGTCATCTGTGAGTTTCGGCAGTGCGTTAATATATGTAGAAAGTAATTTGTGATAACCACGATATTTCAGTATCAGTGCCACGATGTCGTGCTGTCGCAAACCCTGTAGCACCTCCTCCGATGTGACATATTGCCCGCTTTTCGTCTTCTTCGCTTTATCTGTGATATGCAGTTTATCAAACAGTATCTCTCCCACCTGCTTCGGTGATGAGATATTGAACTGTTCGCCAGCTATAGCAAAGATTTCTTTTTCAGTCGCCTCCATCTTGGTGGTGAACGTGCGTGAAGCTTCCCCCAGTGCTTCTTTATCGATGAGCACTCCGTTGTGTTCCATCCGTGCCAATACGCTCATCAGTGGCATCTCCACGTCAGTAAACAATTGGTAGAGCCCATCTCGTCTCATCGCTTCTTCCAATTCTGATTTTACCGTAGCGTTGTACTGTCCGTCATCGTAAGTACGCATATCCGAGTGTAGCAGATAGCGTGCTATCATAATATCGAAGAATGGCCCTTCCAACTTTCGGTGTTGTCGGACTTCTTCCATAATAGTACGCTTAAGGTCATACCCTATGAGTGTACCGTCCACACGTCGGCAGTGTGCCAACAACTCGGTGGTGGCATCTGTTTTAGTGTTGTCATTATTATTTGGAACGGGCTCATCGTCAAAAAAGAGTGAGAGTTCGTTTGTCTCCACCTTCTTTTTCTTAGTTGATTGCTTCTTTGTGGTTATAATAGGAGTGCTGACTTGTGTGAGCATACGTCCTGCCAATCCGCGAAACTCCAGTTCTGTGAATATCTTGTTCAGAGCCTCACTGTCTGGCTCTCTTCTTCGCATTTCATCAAGATTCAGCGTCAGTGGCACATCTGTGTCTATCGTCACCAGACGTGTGGAAAGAAGTATTCCCTCACGGTTGTCTTCTATTTTATTTCGCAATGACAGTGAAGTCACGTCATCAGTATGTTTCAGTAGTTCTGCAACGCTTCCAAACTGTTTTATGAGTTGCGATGCTGTTTTTGGTCCCACCCCCGGACAACCGGGTACATTGTCGCTCGCATCACCCATCAGTCCGAGCATGTCGATGACCTGTGATGGGTGGTCTATACCATGTTTGTCGCAGATGTCTTGAGGTCCGAGGTGGTCAAATCCCTTTCCACTATGTTGTGGACGACACATCTTTACGTTGTCTTTCACCAATTGTCCATAGTCCTTGTCAAGCGTCATCATAAGCGTTTCCACCTCGCTTCGTTGAGAGGCTTGCGTGGCAAGTGTTCCTATCACATCATCGGCTTCATATCCTGCCATTTCATAAATAGGAATATGCATGGCTTGCAGAATATCTTTTATGATAGGTACGGCTATGGTTATGTCTTCTGGGGTTTTCTCGCGCTGTGCTTTATATTCGGGATATATCTCCGTGCGAAATGTGCCACCATGGGGGTCAAAAGCCACTCCCACATAGTCGGGTTCTTCCTTTGCTAACACATCATTCAGCGTGTTCACAAATCCGAACACAGCCGAAGTGTTCATACCTTTACTGTTTATCCGTGGACTTTTAATAAAGGCATAATATGCCCTGTATATCATGGCATACGCATCAATGAGAAGCAGTTTCGTCATGGGTGTCATTTGTTTTGTGACAAAATTAGTGCAAGGCGAGAGGAAAGCCAAATTTTCGAAGAAAAAGAGAATAAATATTTTAGAAAAACCAAGCTTGCTTGAGTTTTTACAAAATATATTTAGACTCATTAAAGACGCTAGTCTTTGGCTTTCCCGAGCCGAAGCCTAATTTCAACGAAGTTAAAATTAGTGCTTTTGCCGTAGGCAAAATTAATTTGTAAGCATTAATGGAGCTCGCTCCAATTTACACTTACAAATAAATCGTTAGATTTTTGCTTTATCTTTATGCCGCCTAATTTTCGGCGAGCTAAGCGAAGGCTAAAATACCGCTTTGCCAACGATAAAAAATAAAAAAATAACAAAATTAGAGCAAGGTGGCATCACCACATTTAGTGGTTCTGCCATCTTGCGCAAAGTTTCCATACTTCCTTACTCATGATTAATCTTTTTCAAAGACAACGAAGAGATGCGTCTCTTCTATTACAATTCTTCAATCACAAAATTCAGAATACAACTCCGAGACCGAAGGTCCATCCGGATACTTTGTTATCAACGTTATAATCTGTAGCTGAAAAATCAAGCAAATCTGTAAAATCACTATTGTATGACAAACTAAAGTAAAACCTACCAAGGCTAATATCAGCACCACCGTGCCATCCGAGTTGAGTCCTCTTCACACCACCCGATCCGAATATGTCTGTCATATCACCCAATTTTCCTGCAAAATTGTATTTCAGATAAGGTCCCAAAAATAACGACCCATATGACTTGCCTCCAAGTTCGAAGCGATAGTCCGCATTAAGCGGAACATACAATGTATATAATTGCAACTCAAAGACTTCATTAAATGGCATTACCTGAGTATACAGAAAGCCGGCTCCGAATTCACAATAGAAATGATCGTTAGGATTGTTGGTAACGCGCTGACTTCTGGTATAAACTATTCCGCCCTGTATGCCTAAATCGGAGCCTCTTTCTAACCCGTGCGACGTCTGAGTCGAGTATTTATAGGAAGCAGGACTGAGAATAGCTACAATTTTGTTGAACCCCTTTTCGCCCACGGAGTGTTCTTTGTCATCTGTGTTTAAGTCATTGTTGTTTTGTACGAACTGCGCTTTGGCTGAGAATGCCGTAGCAAGACATACGAGAATAATAAGTAATTTTTTCATTGGAATTTAAATTTATATTTATATTGAAACTGATTAGGCTTTTTAAAATTCAAAGGACATCCTCCAAATGTTGGCGGTGCCTTTTGAATCACCGCGCTGGGATATGAAGTATATGTATTTGCCGTCTGCACTCCAAACCGGACACAGATCCTCACATACGTGGAAAGTAAGCTGAGTCAATTGAGAACCGTCCGTGCGGCACGCATATATGTCTGTATTGTAGTAGTATCCCTTTCCATAAGGTACTGCCGTCTCACCTGTGAAAACTATCCATTCTCCATCTGGAGAAACAGAAGGGATTGCAAAGCTCCCTGAGCCGGATACAATACATTTTTCCGTCCCTTTTTCGTAATCGATTCTCCATATCTCCTTCTTTCCATTGCTATTTACTCTTCCACATACAAAAGATTTGGTGCCTGGAATCGGACAAGGACATTCTCCACTTGAGTATCTACAGAGCGTATTGTCCCTAGTGTCAAAACTCCAAACACTGGTGCCGCGGTCTTCTTTTCTGGAGAAGAAAATGTACGCCATATCGTCACTGTACATCGGAGAAATATCCCATGCCTCGTATGTTATCTGTCGATAGTCGTATCCGCCCATGACGTTCGTTGTAAGAATCTGACGAGAACTCTCTGTTGCATCAGTCAAACACAGATTAGCTCCATCCGGTGAATATGATAGTTCTATTACTCTGTCTCTGTTTGTCCTTTGGACAGAACCACCAGAACTGTCCAACTTCCTGACAAAAACGTTACTCCTATTGTTCGTGAATGACAGAAAAGCTATTTCGTTTCCATTGGGCGAAAGAGCTATTACCCTATTGCGGAACCAAGCGACCCCATTGCGTGTCCTATTTACCGGAGCCCAAAACACGTGATCGCTTTCGGAGGTGATTTTAGTCATATCTCGACTCCTTTCTTCATCGACGGATATTACCCCATAATCTACTTTCTGGGCATATGAAGCAAAGAAAACGAGCAAACCAAGAATAATTAACAAAGTCTTTTTCATAACACGAAATATGTTTAATCAATATCTGTCGTAATAGATTTCAATTTTCCCACTTTTCCTATCGGTCCAAACATTGGCGCAATTGAATTCTGCACCTTTCCGTTCTCCAACACCATGAAAGACGCGGATGATATCGGCATCACCCACAATCGAGCCGTTGACCCATTTTGCTTTGAC
>JAGHTU010000071.1 GCA_018065185.1 Candidatus Equicola faecalis
TAGTCGTAAGTGTCTAATCCATGCATACGGTCAAACTCTTTACCATTGTATTTATATCTGTACTTCTGTTTGTTATCATCAGTAGAAAGATCACCGATTAAACCACCGTATGGATAGTAGTGGTTGACTTGTTCTGCATTACCATTGCGGTCGCAGACAACGCGGACACTACCCAAATGGTCTTTGAAATAAACATGATACACAGGACTGCCATCTTCAAGGGTTATGCATCCTCCGTCAAACAGTTTCATTTAACGCACATTTTCCATAACAAGAGACTTGTTCCGTAGAGGATAAATCCTGTTATGATGCCAGCGAGGACATCCACTGCATAATGCGCACGGATATAGACCGTTGCCATGCACATTATCAGAAATAGTGTGAATGCTACCCACCCGAAACGTCTGTTTACGCGAAAGGCAAGTGTCGTCATTATCAGCGTCATACAGATATGACTACTCGGGAAGGCTGCTATCGGTCTTTCGCCCGACTCATGAGCGAAGGTCAGCAATTGGTAAAATACGCCATCCTGCCATCCGGGATTGTATTGTGTCTGTGTGTGATCTATGAAATATCTGCCTATATCAGGAAAAGTGCCGTTTCCGATAGTATCAGTACCCACTATTTCGTAATAATATTGCGGTCCGCATACCGGTACAAATAGGAATACTATATACACCATAAAGAACGAAGCAAAGAATACGAATGCCACTTTTTCCAGTTCGCCATATCTAGTAAAGAAATAAAACAACAGCACTGCCGCCATGATGAAGAAGTAACTTGTATAACCTAGACACATTATTTCGCTCACTATCGGTGATGACACCTTCTGTGCAAACAACAATGCCGGTTGACATCCGAAGATGGCTTCATCCCATCCTGCCACGATGTGGTCAAGATATGGCATCACGCGGTTGAATTCAAACAAGTCAGGATACCACATTGAGAGCATCCCCAACTGTGCTAGGAAACGTGCTAGGAAAGTGAGGCGGCACGGTATGCACCGATACACCAGCCACAACCCTACGATAATGGCAATACCCTCAATTCTCAGCGAGACGATGTGCTCAACCGAGGGCAGTTCGTCATACATTATTACCGTTAGCAGTGAAGTGAAGAAAATGTAAATCAAGACTGCCCACTCAAATGCCAGAAGTCCTTTCTTCGGCTTCTTATCTATGCTGAATAAATTTTTCAGTTTCATAAATCTTAATTATCCGAGCCATTCATTCACTCCACGTTCAAGGTCGTACTGTGGAGCATATCCCAATTCTTCTTTAGCCGGAGTGATGTCACATCGCCAGTTACGCTGTCGCAGAATGTTGAATTTGTCCTTGTTCAATGCCGACATACGTCCTGTAATCTTACCGATGAATCCGCTGATGATACACACTATCCACAATACCCACACAGGTGCTGTTATGCGCAACACGAATGGGTCGCCAAGCCGTTTTCGGATGAGTCGCGAAAAGTCCTGTGAGCGATACACCTTATCGTCAGAGATAAAGTATTTTCTTCCGTCCTGTCCTTTTCCCAAAGCAAGGAATACGGCTAGCACGAGGTCACGAACATAGACGAATGTTATCTCTTGCGGTCGGAACCCTACAGCAAAATCAATGTGATGCCGTATGCTGTCAGCCATCATGAGATAATCTTTTTCCCGTGGTCCATATACGCCTGTCGGGCGCAGTGTGATGAGGTGTAGCCGTTGTGCGTATGTGTCAAGATATTGCTCTGCCTTCATCTTACTATCACCGTATGTAGTGTTTGGCACAGGCATATCGTCTTCCCGTATGTCGCAGTAAGGGTAACTCTCACGGATAGCACCATAAGCACTCAGCGAACTCATGAACACCATGCGTTCAGGTTCAATTCCGAGTTCCATGACGGCATCAGCAAAGTGTCTTGTTCCGTCGGTATTCACACGATAGAAGTCTTCTTTCTTTAGACATTTCGTTGCTCCTGCCGCGTGTACGATATAGTCCCAACGATGCCCATTCATGGCTTCTTTCAGAGCTTCTTTTGACGAAAAGTCAAGTGTGATGAAATGTATTCTTTCGTCAGTGAGGTATCTCCTGCTTGATGTTTCCCTCACGGCAGCCCACACCTCCATGCCCCGTTGCAGGGCTTCTTCCACGATGAAACTGCCAATAAAACCACTTGCTCCCGTTATAAGTATGCTTTTCATAACTCCAATAAAGTTAAGCGTAGGACAAACATAATATTATTTTTCGTATTTACTCCTCGCCATGTAAAATCTTTATAAGTTCGCGCATGCCGTCGGATGCACCTTTCTGTATGTGTGTCACATTATGTCCAGTGGTTGTCACCGGCTTCGGGTCAATAAGGTATATTGGGACATTTGGCTTGACGTAATAGATCAGTCCCGCAGCAGGATATACATTAAGGCTTGTACCGATGATGACAAATATATCTGCTTGCTGGGTGAGGGTTATTGCAGGTTCGATGTTCGGCACTGCCTCACCGAAAAAGACTATATAAGGACGTAACAGACTGCCGTCTCCTGCTTTTGTTCCGGGGGCGATCTCAAGGTCATCGGCTGTGAGTGTGCGCCAGTAGCGGGTGTCTTCCACATTGTAAGAAGAGCAAACCTTCATCAGTTCTCCATGCAGATGCAATACGTTGGTGCTTCCGGCTTCCTCATGCAGATTGTCCACATTTTGTGTAACGACATCCACATGGAAGTCCTTCTCCAATTCCGCCACAAATTTATGTCCATCATTTGGTTTTTTTGTAACCAACTGGCGACGTAGCATATTATAAAAATTAGTTACGAGTGTCGGGTCAGCCTCCCATCCATCATGTGAAGCGACTTGTTGCACAGGATAATTCTCCCATAGCCCATCCGCATCGCGGAACGTGCTCAGTCCGCTCTCTACGGACATCCCTGCACCGGTAAGCACTACGATTCTCTTTTTCATATTATGCTTCTTTCTGTTTTACACCCATACGTGCCTCTACAACATTGACCACATAATCACCCAACTTCTCACACTCGCTGATGATATCCATGTACATCGTACCAAGAGAGTAGGAGTAAATCTGATTTTCAATATCGTTGATGTTCTGTGTGCGTAACTGGTTGCGGAAGTTGTTTATTTCATTTTCAAGGTTGAACGAGCGGTTTACGTCCACCTGACTGCGTCGCCCTGACATCATCGTGTTCATCTGTGTGAGTGCATTATCCGCGAGGTTCATCATCTGTGCTATATGTGTGTATTGGTCGGATGTGAAATCTTCCTTGCCGTTGAACTTGCGGTTCAGGGTGCGGGCAACATTATAGCAACTGTCGCCGATACTCTCTATCTCGCTTATCTCACGCAACATGGCACGGATCTTTCCTTTTGTCTCATCGCTGAGATGGTTGTCGCTCACATTCTCCAAATATTTAGCTATCTCTGCCTCCATACTGTCAGAGATGCCTTCATATTTTTCTATACGTGCAAATGCTTTTGAGAAGTCGCTGGTGTCTTTCACGTGCATCAACCCCTGCACCATTGTGAACATACGTTGTATGCGTTCGGCAAAAAGCGTAATCTCCTTTTGTGCCTCAAGCAAAGAAAGCTCTGGCGTCTGCATGATGCCTGATGTGATGAAACGTAGGCGGAACTCATCCTCATCCTCTTTGGTCTTTTGCTTAATCAGTCGGCGTACAAGTTTCTCAAGCAGAGGGATAAACCATATTAGGATTGCCGTATTGATAAGGTTGAAACAAGTGTGGAAAGTAGCCAGCACGAAAGAGAGTTTCGCAGTGTTCTGCATGAATGCTGAGGCATCTGTATTTTCTTTTGTCATGGTCACGTCAAACCCGACGAGCGAACACACCATATTCACAAACGGACGGAAGAGAATCAATACCCATATCACACCGAAGACGTTGAACAGCATGTGTGCCAGTGCTGCCCTTCGTGCCTGTGTGTTGGCTGTGAGTGCCACCACGTTTGATGTCACGGTCGTACCGATGTTCTCGCCCATCACAAGTGCTATGCCCTGATAGATAGGCAACACACCCGTAGAACATAGAATCATCGTGATAGCCATCACCGCTGCCGAGCTCTGTACTGCCATCGTAAGCAGTCCACCGAGAAGGAGAAAAAGTAATGTGGTCAGGAAGCTCTGTGGGTCAAACGATGAAAAGAAGTTCAGCACAGCCTCGTTGCTTCCTAAGTCCATATCTATTCCTGTCTGGCGCAATGTGCCGAGACCAAGGAACATAAAGGCTATACCAAACAGAAAATCGCCACCGCTTTTGCGTTTCTTAGTGTAGATGAGCAAGAGCGCAATGACAAATGCCGGATAGACGAAGTCTGTTATGTTAAACGAGAAGCCGGCACTCATGATCCATGCCGTCAGTGTCGTACCGATGTTTGCACCCATGATGACGGATATGGCTTGTGCCAACGTCAGCAAACCAGCATTGACGAATGAGACCGTCATCACCGTTGTTGCCGTTGACGACTGTACGGATGCTGTCACGAACATACCTGTGAGCATCCCCGTGAAACGATTGGTGGTCATCGCACCCAACACATGACGCAACTGGCTACCAGCCATTTTCTGCAGACTCTCACTCATTGACTTCATTCCATACATCAACAATGCAAGTGAACCAATAAGTTTGAAGAAAATCAAAATAGACATAATATCCTTATATAATTTATACCGTGTGACAAAATTAGTGCAAGGCGAGAGAAAAGCCAAATTTTCGAAGAAAAGAGGATAAATATTTTTAGAAAATCCAAGCTTGCTTGAGTTTTTGCAAAATATT
>JAGHTU010000041.1 GCA_018065185.1 Candidatus Equicola faecalis
AGCTGTGCCATTTGGTCGATGAATGCACCAGTTCCACCGGCACAGTTCCCGTTCATTCTCAAGTCAGTGTTCCTGCCGTTGAAGAACACCACTTTTGCATCCTCGCCACCAATATCTATGAGAGCCTTAGTCTCAGGATGTATGCGCCGTGCATACTCCGATGCCGCCACCACCTCCTGCACAAAGTTAGAGTGCAGACGCTCTGCAACAGCCATTCCCACCGAACCTGTGACGGTGATAATCACCGACACGTCACCGAAATCATCTTTAAGCGCACTGATATATTTTGACACCAATTCCCGGACCTGCGCATTATGCCGTTCATAAGATGACGAAAGCAGATGTCCATCGGTATCAAGCACCACCATCTTTGCGGTAGTGGAACCGATGTCAAATCCAATCCTCAATTTATAATAATTTTTTTTGCCGTTTGTCATTTTGTCATCGTAATAATACATGTGAGTACCTTTTCTTGTACAAAAATATTTCCAGCCTGTAAACTGCTTGCATGGCAAGAAATACGTACTGTTGTATAAGGAAGAGCATACTGACTCCTTTGAGCATATTGCTTCGCAAGATTATCATGAAGTATCGTCAAGGGCAAAGATAATTTATCAAGTGGTAATAAATGCCTGCTGTGTAATACCATTCCCTAAAATCATTAGAGTTTAGGTGATTACATTGCTTGTTGCTATGAGCAATCTGCAATGCCATTGGTTTGGTATCAGGAAGGTACATTCTCGTATGCATTTAATTTCTTGCAAAAGTACGAAAAAATTGCAAAAACTTATAAAAAATATTATTGCTGTCCGGTAAACCTTTTTTGAGTTAATAAATTTAGGGTTGACACTTCTCTGCCCAGGTACAACTTCTTTCATATATACGTATATGCAGAAATAAATCTAAGCCTAACCTATCTTTTCTTTACCGAAAATAATATTTTAAGGCATTTTATCTCTTTATAAAATGCCAATGTCGTTAAAAAATCACACAATCGGCAGGATATAATATAACTTATTTTGCCGTTTAGTACATTATTATTAACTTTGCGACAAAATTAAAACATTATGAGTACTGTTATTGGAAGAAAACAAGAGATAGAGGAACTTGAAAGGCTCTACAACAGCGATCGTCCTGAATTTGTCGCTGTATATGGCAGAAGACGCGTCGGCAAGACATTTCTCATCAAACAGGCACTGAAGGGTAAGTTCACCTTTCAGCATACTGGTGTATCACCTATAGATCAAGAAGATAAGAAAAACAGAATGAAAACTCAGTTGGAGAGTTTCTATTACTCTATGCTGAACCATGGACTTGAAGGCTACAAGCAGCCAAAGTCGTGGATGGAGGCTTTCTTCCAACTGGAACAACTCCTGCAGAAACTTGACAATGGTGAACGCATGGTGATTTTCATAGACGAATTGCCATGGATGGACACACCACGAAGCCGATTCCTTTCAGCATTTGAGAATTTCTGGAACGGTTGGTGCAACGACCATGACAATGTCATGCTTGTTGTCTGTGGTAGTGCTACTACCTGGATGCTAAAATACCTGTCAAGAAACAAAGGTGGTTTGTATGGTCGCCTTACAGATGAAATAAAGGTTTATCCTTTCACTCTGAAGGAGTGTGAAGAATACTTCAACCACGAAAACATAGAATTGTCTCGATACGATATTGTACAGTCATACATGGTGTTTGGAGGCATTCCATACTATCTGAGCTATTTCCGTAAGGGTTATAGCTTTGAGAGAAACAGTGACATGATCCTTTTTGGCAACAGACCTCGACTCAAGGATGAGTTCAACCGACTTTTCAAAGCTATCTTCACTAATGCAGAGGACTGCAAGAAGATTATTCGTCTTCTCGCCAGTCGCAACTACGGTTTCACACGCGAAGAGATTGCCAATGCCACAGGTTTGCCTCTTGGTGGTGGGTTAAGTGATACTCTGACAGCATTGGCAGAGAGTGATTTTATCCTTCGCTACAGTCCTTACGGCAAAGGAACCGGAGAATACTACAAACTCATTGACAACTTCTGTCTGTTCTGGTTAAAGCACGTAGAGCCAAACCAAGAAAACGCCTCATATTTCAATGACAACTTTACATCAGACATCATGAAGGCATGGAAAGGCGTTGCATTTGAACAGGTTTGCTGGCAGCACATCACACAGATTAAGAAAGCTCTCGAAATAGGAGGTGTTAAGTCTTCTGTCTCGGCTTGGAATATAGCAGGAACAGAAACAAAGACAGGAGCTCAGGTTGACCTACTCATCAACAGAAATGACAACATAGTCAATCTTTGCGAGATGAAGTTCTACAGTGGGCTTTATTCAATAGACAAAGATGAAGAGTTTAAACTAATGAACCGCATAGATACACTCAAAGAAACGCTAACTCCAAAACAACAGGTGCATCTTACCTTTATTACCACTTTTGGGCTTAAACAGGGCAAACACAGTGGCAAGGTTCAGAAGGTAGTGACCTGTGATGAGTTGTTCACATAATTGTCAATATAACGAAAATCCACAAAAGGACGCCTATATTCAAAATCGAAGTACAAGAAAAATTGCCGACGCCACAAATGTAGTGAAAAGTGCTTAAAACGCACGAAACATTTACTTGTTAAAATACAATTTTATACTTTTACAGAAAAATATAAAATGACACATTAATAATGTATGATTAACAAAGCTCTACTTAAGCAAAATATCCTTGACAATCGAAGGGAGATTGAAAGTTACAATATTGTCCACAGAAATCTTGTAAACAAAGAGCAATCGTCACCTACGATGAAGAAAAGACCATTGAAGATGAATATGGAGTGATTAATGTTATTCCATGTTGGAAATGGTTGATTCAACAGCAATAAACATTACAAATCAGCATATTAGATATTATCTACATAAGATTTTGCATCAGCAAGTGAAATAGAACAATCATGAAAGTTACATCTCTTATAGAGAATACAACCAGCAAGGGATTGCCCGTCGAGCATGGTCTCAGCCTGTATATCGAAAAGGATGATGGGCAGAAGATTCTGTTCGACATGGGGCAAAGTGCGTTATTTTGCAGGAATGCAGAAGCTCTATACTTGAGTATTGCTGACATCGATGTTGCGGTTGTGTCTCATGGGCATTACGACCATGGCGGTGGACTGAGGGCATTTCTTAACGAGAACAGCAAGGCAAAGGTGTACATACATCAGGAGGCTTTCCTACCCTACTATTCGATGCGCGAAACAGGATTGGTGTATATCGGTCTGGATGAGGGACTCAAAAACAACGAAAGATTGGCTTTTTGTAAAGGCAAGACAAACATCGGCAACGGCATGACTCTCTTTGCCAACATACAAGGCAACTGCTGTAATCCGCCCGGCAACCGCCTACTGTTCGGACCTGCAGAAAACGTAAACGACTCCTTTTGTCATGAACAGAGTCTTATCATCGAAGAAAATGAGACGGTCGTACTCTTTGCCGGTTGCGCACACCTTGGCATCGTGAACATCCTGCGCAAGGCAGAGAAAGTGATAGGGAAAGCACCCACTCATGTGTTTGCAGGGATGCATCTTATGAAGAGCGGATTGTCTGCGAAAAAAGAGGATATTTTCATCCAATCACTCGCATCCGAACTGATGATGTATAACGGCACAATGTTCTACACCATGCACTGCACAGGAGAAGATCAATACATAAAACTAAAATCACGGATGGGCAGACAGATTGAGTATCTGTCTTGTGGTGACCAAGCGATGCTATAACAAAACACAACCATAATAATAAGACAATATAATCTATTACAAATATGAAAACATTGAAATTTATGCTTTTCGCTTGGCTGTACCTTTTGGCAGAGACAGGCGTTACTACAGCCAAAACATTCACAACAGTAACTGCCACGGAAGCACCGTTTGAGTTTGCTCCGCTTGAGATGCACGTATTCCCAAAGAAAGATTTCCCGATCACGCGCTATGGCGCTAAGAAAAATGATGTCCAAGCCACGACCAAAGCATTTGCAAAGGCGATGGAAGCATGCAGCAAAGCCGGTGGTGGCCGTGTGGTAGTGCCCGACGGAGAATGGCTGACAGGTCCTATACATTTTCGTAGCGGTTGCAATCTCTACCTGAGTGATGATGCACGCATCATCTTCGAGGATGACGTGAGGCTCTACTATCCTGCTGTTCTGACATCGTGGGAAGGAGCGGAATGTATGAACATATCCCCTCTCATCTATGCCATCGGATGTGAGAATATCGGAATCACGGGTAAAGGAACGCTGGCACCGAAGATGACATTCTGGCGCACATGGTTCAAACGCCCTGACACACACATACAAGCCACACGCCAACTTTACGCGATGTGCTCAACAAACGTACCTGCCGAGCACCGCCACATGGAAGCGGAAGGCGTACAGATGCGACCACACCTCATACACTTCAACAGATGTAAGAACGTGCAGTTGGCTGATTTCCATATACGCGAGAGCCCCTTCTGGACGATACACACCTTTATGTGCCAAGACGTGTGGGCTCATGGACTTGACGTCTATGCACACGGTCATAACAATGACGGTATAGACCTTGAGATAACACAGCATGCCATTGTAGAGAACTGCCGTTTCGACCAGGGCGATGATGCCGTAGTGCTTAAGGCAGGACGTAATCAAGACGGATGGCGGTTAAATATGCCGACGCAGGATGTGGTGATAAGAAACTGTGAGATTGTCAAAGGGCACTGCTTGTTAGGCATCGGTAGCGAGATGTCGGGCGGAGTAAGGAGAGTCTATATGCACGACTGCAGTTCTACGGATCAGGTGTACCGTCTCTTCTACATTAAGACCAACCACCGCCGAGGGGGATTCATCGAAGACATCACCGTAGAGAATGTGTCGGCAACGAAGATGCTTCGCGTGTTTGAGATAGATACCGATGTGCTGTATCAGTGGCGCAACATAGTACCTACGTTTGAGACAAAGATAACGCGCATACGCAACATCAGTATCCTGCATGCGAAAGCAACGCAAGCCGATGCTGTTTATGAAATCAATGGTGATAGCCGTGATATGATTGACGGTGTGAGGGTTGAGGATATACATGTGGGCGAACTATGCCGTTTCATCAGCCGTGCCACTAACGTATGCAACCTGACAACGAAAGACATCACCTACGACCATTTCGACCCTTCAGAGAATAAAATGACAATTCCAGGCTTCGCCCCTGGCAGGTGAGCAGTCTGTTTCTGCTATCGTATCAAATGTTATCGTATTCTGCCACGCAATTCGTCATCATCCCATTCTGCCACATAACCTTCTAATGGAGCAGGAATGCTAGGAGGTAGTTCTGGAACACTAATATCTCCGATGACATCATGATTGTCATCATCGTTAATATTCAAGGGTTCGAACTCTTGAAGGGCAATATCATATAGTTCTTCAAGACTTTGAGTGTCAATCCTAATAGGAGAACCATACGCTTCCTTGCTGCGAAGTTCTCCCATTAGGTATGTAGCATCTTGTTCACACTTAGGGCATGTACCAAGACACTCTCCTTGGTGGGTGCAAGGCTCTGGATCATATTTAATGCCATTTATTTCGGCTATATTCTTACGAATAGCTTTCAGCATCTCGCATTTAAACTTACCACTCATTTTTTAAGTTTGTTTATATTAGTTATGTACTCAAATCTGTCAAATCTATGAACACCTAAAGCTTCCAAACACATCTGTGAAGCATTCCTGTCATCTTCCGTGTTATAGTCTGGTATCAAAGGTATTCTGCATATTATATCATTTGATCTGTGCGCCATTTCTAATAGCCATTTTAAGTTCTGAACGACCCTTACGTTACTTTTCCCCGTATATAACTGATAAATAGTGTTGTTCATATCTTTGATGTCCACAATGAACTCATCTATGTATGGTTCTACCATCTTTATATTTTCCAATGGAACATTCAAGGATGTCTCAACGGTTACACGCCATTCGTTAGCCTCTGCATCCAAAATCCGTTTAATAAAGTCTGCTTTTAACAATGGTTCTCCACCTCCGAAACATACCCCTCCATCAGTAGCGAGGAAATAGAGTTCATCTTTATGGAGAATATTCACAATCTCCTCCGATGACTTCCAAACGATCTCTGCATCTTTGATAAAACTCTGAGGATTGAGACAATATTTACATCTAAGAGGACAGCCGCGAAATGCCACCAACGTAGTGACACCCCGTCCATCCGTACCCATACGCAAACGGCTCAGCCCTATGAATGCAGCTTTATCCATTAAAACTCTGCTTGATAATCGTTGAAAAAATCGTGATATATTCTAACGTTTGGCAGTTCTGTCCATTTACATGTAGAAACTGGTTCTGCGTCCATGTTGTAAATCTTTGCATTTAGCAGAGAAAGAATGAAAGGGCTGTGTGATGAAAGTATAAACTGACAATCATAGAAACGTGCCATACCATGAAGGAAATGCACTAACTCCAATTGCATTTCTGCTGATAACGAGTTCTCTGGCTCGTCAAGCAAATACAGACCACCAGGTTGTATAGCATCCGTAAAATACTTGAAACCATTTTCGCCATTGGAGTATGTACGTTCTTCCATACCGACTTTCTCACGAACTAGTCTTGATGCAGACTTTCGTGACTTATCGTAATAATTATTAAAGGCTTTTATGCTTGTAATATCTTCCATATCAATTCTTCTTGGTCTTGATTCGTCATAGTTGCCACCAAAACTATTCATCTTTGACTTTTCCTCAAAAATAATGTCACGCTTGAAACTGAGATTCTCGTTTTTTCGTCTTACATCAATGATATAATTAAACACATCATCGCTTGTAATTATCCTTGAAACGGTCATCAAATCTCTTAGTTTAATCGGGTCATCAGAATTAAGCTCATAATAACAACTGGCGAGATATGGATCAAAGAAGTATGTTTTGTTGTAACAAGTTTGTCTGCTCAACTTCAATTTTTCAGCAATAATATTTAGAAGGGTACTCTTACCCGAACCATTTCCACCACATCGGATTGTAATATCACTGAAGTCAAGATGAGTCAACTCCTTTTCATAAGAGAAGATACCCAAAGGATAATATGACTCAAAGCAAGTACGACGAAATCCGAACAAAAAATCTTCTTCTTGCTCTTGTGTCATTAAATTAAAACTCTGTAGGTATATCATCGATTTATCACCCTTCGTTCCTTTTAATTCTAATAGTCAAACGAATCTGATTTTCATAGTGAGCTTCTGGGTTGATTTTTGAGATTCGGCACTCAAAGACATCGTTCCATCCCATTTCGAGTAACTGTGCAATTTCTTCATTCTCGTTTGAAGGGATGTAACCTAGGAGACAAGATTCTAGTTCACCAGTTTCATCATCAACACCATTGATGTAAGTAACGGCAACAGCATTCTCATCGTAGCGATTATCAAAATCTCGCTCAAGTTCGAGTCGAGTACCTACATGGAGTTCTTCCCACACCTCATCGACATCATGATACTGACGACCTGCGAGATGACATTCCTTGAAAAATAACTTTTTTGCTTTCATAATTTTATCGTTTTTGAGGGTTTAACCTAAGTTTACAGGTGCAAAGTAAAAAGCATGTAGTATCAAACCGTGGGACAACATTAAATTATTTTACTTTTTCTGCAGAGAGAACTTCAACTTTCCTTAATTCAATGTTGGCATGTTTATATTATTACAGGTGACTTCAAATTTTAATAGCGTTCAATATATTAACAAATTTCCTTAGTGATGGGACATCTCGTATAGTCAATTCGTAAGAATCAAAATCACCATAACAAGAACGATAACCGAAGATGTGCTTAATAGCATTTACAAATCTAACTGGGAGCAAAGCATTCTTCATTGCAACACTATGACTTATTTCATAATCAGTCCCAATTTTAGGTTCACTAATGCACTCACACTTATTGATTACTAGATGATGTATGTACTCCTTGCTGAACATATCATAAGAAAATAAACATGTCACTTTCCAACTGTGACGAGCATTCTTTTCTTCATAAGTCTGTTCCAAATTACCAACTTCGCTAAAAGCTGTATTACTTGGTTTACCTTCAAGATAATCTAAAAATAAAGAAAGACGCTCTGAATCCTCTGGTTTTATTAGCATACCATCAAAATCACCATTTTTCCTATCTTTCCCGACAAGATAAAGGATGGCAGATTTGATTCGATTCCACAATCCATAATTGTCAAGATGAAAGGAACAATACACCGTTCTTGGATTAGTACCATCAATAGTAGAAAGAATTAATTGATGACTAACATTATGACATTGACATAAAAACAATTCTGTTGTATCCATATTCTCGATTCGCATTTGTATAATATTACCTATTTAGTCTTTGACATAGCTCCTTATCATTTTTACGCTGACAACCGACGCCAAACCGAGCGCAATCAAGCTCGCTTGAAATTGCCGAGGTGCGAAGGAGGTCGCTGAATTTTTCGGCAAAATTAAAAGGAGGCTATCCCAAATCATGGGACAACCTCCAATATTTCGATAAAATATGCTAATACCTTTATTTTTCTATGACATTACCCACTTCTATGCCATACATTTTCAGCGTATCAATTGACATCTGGCTGATTCTGTCTGCCAATGTATGAGGATAAATCACCTTCAACTGATTACCCAAACTCAGGATATGACCGCAGAAGTCGGACGTAGGACGGACGTAATATTCAAAGTCGGTATAGTTCTCGCCCTGACCGATGGCTTTCTGGCTATGATGCAGAGGCAGATCATGCAAATAGTAACGCTGCTTGCCGTATGCTCGGAGAATGATGCGTTCAGCAGGAGTACCATCGCCAACAACTACACCAAAACACTCGCTGAAGTAATCCTGAGCATCAAAGTCATCATTCACCTCGAACTTCACATCTGTCAGAGAGATTTCCAGTATGCGGTCAAAAGAATAGACACCATAGTAGTCACGCTCCTCTTTCTCTAGTGTAGCATCACGATGGAAGTGCGCAAGCACATACCAACGCTGGTTGAACAACTTCAGGCAATATGGCTCAAAATCAACGCTCGATACAAGATCGCTTTCGTACTTGCGGTATTTCACAGCCACACGCACCTTCTTCTTCATGGCATTGATAAACGTCTGAAGGTAGTCATCACATGGAATCTGCTGAAGCACGATACGGTCATGCAGAGCCTTACTGTCTGAGATAACATCGTTGACCGACATGGTAGAGACAATCCAGTTCTGAACCGTATCTTCATGCAACACATTCTCGTTGCCGATGTAGTACTTGTAACCACCCTTGCGGTCACAGTCGATGTAGATACCAAAGATGTCCTGAATGGCATCCTTATGGCGATTGAAAGTTGAGCGAGCAAATTCCACTCCCCCACTCATTTCTGTATCGAGCCACTTCTCCTGAATCTCAGCAAATGTTATTCTACGAGCTCGCTTGATGGTATTCACGAGCCAGATGTATTCTTTGAATAGCGATGGTACTGTCATATCTTTCCCTTTCCTTATATATTATAATAGGTAGCATCATCCTCGCCGAAACAACAGATGATGACTTGCCCTTCATAATCACTCTCGCGGATGGTTTTCAGGGCAACCTGTGCTGCCTCTGCTTTCGGATAGCCATATACACCACAACTGATACAAGGAAAAGCAATAGTCTTGATTCCTTTCTCTTTGGCGATGTCAAGTGCTGTGCGGTAGCATGAAGCCAGCAACTCGGCAGCTTCTTGCTTACTATAATAGTGATATACTGGTCCTACAGTATGAATCACATACTTACATGGCAAATTATATGCACCTGTAATCTTACTTTGACCTGTCTCACAGCCGTTCAGGGTCATGCACTCCTTCAGCAGTTCCCTGCCGGCAGCACGATGGATTGCACCATCCACTCCCCCACCGCCCAATAGCGAATGGTTGGCTGCATTCACGATGGCATCCACCTGCAGTTTTGTTATATCGCCAACAACTATTTCTATATTCTTCATAAGATGTTAGGGGTTAGGGTCATTTCACATACCAGACATTGAGCGTTATGCCACTGGCTTTTACGTTGAAGTCGGGACGACAAACAAAGATTTTGTTGTTAACCCATGCATATTTGCTGTCAGCCGGAGCCTCAAACTTCGGTTGACAGGTAAAGTAAAATTCATCATTACCGAGAGTGATTATTCCCCAGTTGCGGACGTGGATGTTTACTCCGTCATCAGTCCTTATGCAATAAATCGCCTCCACCTCTGTACGGCCAAGTGTCGTATTGCCCAACTGATAGTCTGCACCACCGGGTATGATTGTCCCTTTGATAGCGGGACCCTCAAACGTGCCACCCATGATAGGGATAACCGTCCTCGTGCCGTGCTGCGTCTCGCCACAGGTGAAGGTCGCGCCAAGTTCTACATGCAACTGGAAAGCAAATTCCAGTTCGGGTGCAGTTGGTGGTTCAACATTAGTGCCAGCGTGCAGGAGTAACGTAACGGCAATTGTTGCTATTAATAGGCTAATTCTTTTCATATCGTTTTTTTTCGTAAAAATTAATAAGAATTATATTTTATATTTCTTGCCTAAGATAAGAAAGTTATTTCGCTTTCAAAGTTACGGAAATGAATGCAAAAATGGAAATAAAGTTTATCGGGAAACAAATCTATCAATCTATCAATCAATCTATCAATCTGCCTTGCTCTATTTGTCGCGCTGAAATGATATTCCCATCACACAAAGTTGGGAAATTGACGAAGGCATCCTGTATAACCATCGAATGAGTCCCGTGTAACCATCGAAGGGGTCTCGTATAACCATCGAAGGGGTCTCGTATAACCATCGAAGGGGTCTCGTATAACCATCGAAGGGATGCCATAGAGGGCAACGGGAGAGCCCCTCGACAGCATCAGAACACCCCCTCAAAAGCACC
>JAGHTU010000067.1 GCA_018065185.1 Candidatus Equicola faecalis
GCGTTTGTCGAAAGGCAATCGTGCGCTTGTCAAAAAGCATGCGTCAATATGAGGATTTCGAGCGCATAAAATCAAGAGAAAAATCTCTCTTTACAGAATAAATAAAAGGGTATTCCACCACCTTATACCTTATTAAACGCGCGTGCGCGCGAGGGAAGATACAGCCGAGTGGGGAGAGTTATGATTATCAATTCACCAAAACCTTTTTGTTTTTCGGCAATAAGTATTACTTTCGCTCACAAATCACAAAGACTATGAAAAAGACAATTTTAATTTCAATGTTAGCAATGCTTATGAACACAGCTTGCGCACAGGACATCACGTTGCCTACACCATGTATGGCAGGAGAGAAATCACTCAGTATGACAGAAACACTGGCGAAACGCCATTCTGTAAGAGACTACAGCACTCGCACACTCAACTCTCAAGAGATAAGCAACCTGTGTTGGGCAGCATGCGGAGTGAGCCGCGACAACGAGCACCGCACTGCTCCTACGGCAATGAACCGCAAAGAGATACGCCTCTTCGTCTTCACAGCAGACGGCACGTATGAATACATTGCCGAGAAGAATCTGCTGCAGTTGAAAGCGACGGGCGACCACCGCCCACTCGTTGCTGGCGGACAGAACTTTGTAAAGTCGGCACCATTATCACTCGTCATGGTGATAGACTTTGAAAAGTTCGGCGCACAGGACCAGCGTGCAATGATGATGGGATGCGTTGATGCAGGTAATGTGTCGGAGAATGTAAATCTTTACTGCCAGTCGGTGGGCATGGTGACAGTGCCACGCGCCACAATGGACATAAACGGCATACGGCAACTGCTTCGCCTGTCGGATAAACAACTTCCAATAATGAACAACCCTGTGGGCTTCCCTAAAGAGTAAGCGTGGCTATGACCAAGAGACGCAAAACAGTAATCGTCATCTGTGTGGCAGTAATCCTCATCTCTGCCCTTCTGTTGCTTTCGGGCATGTATATGCTGTCATATTCGCTATGCCCTGACGGAAAGGAGGAACGAGATGCGAAATCCTCCGATTTCCTACGGCGTCACTATCCTGAAGCGGCAGTATGGACAGACAGCATGCGGAACTGTGGCTGTCTGCGCGACACCTTCATCATCAACGCCGACGGGCTACGTCTCCATGCCTTATATGCCTCTTGCGAGAATGCCCGTGGCACAGCAGTACTGTCGCACGGATATACTGACTGTGCACTCCGCATCATGATGCTGGGGCAGATGTATAGCGATTCTCTCCACTTCAACATCCTCGCCCCCGACCATGTGTGGCACGGACAGAGCGATGGGGAAGCAATACAGATGGGGTGGAAAGACCGCCTGAATCTGGAGCAATGGATAAAGATTGCTGATAGTCTGTGGCAGGGCAAACCCATCTATCTGCATGGAATATCTATGGGTGGTGCAACGGTCATGATGTGTGCAGGAGACACTCTCCCACCCTCTGTGCATGGCATCATCGAAGATTGCGGGTACACATCCGTATGGGACGAGTTCAGCATGCAGATGAAAGAAGAATTCGGTCTTCCTCCTCACCCACTGCTTGACATTGCCTCACTTCTTTGCAGATGTCGCTACGGCTGGGACTTTAAGGAGGCTTCGGCATTAAAACAGGTGGAGCGTTCCACCTTACCAATGCTCTTCATACATGGAGATAATGACACGTATGTGCCAACATGGATGGTATATGCCCTCTATCGTGCAAAACAAAATGGGAAGAAACGGCTTTGGATAGCGCATGGCTCAGAACATGCAAGCGCATTCTGCGACCACCGCAACGAATATATCGTACAGGTCAAGGAGTTCATATCAGACTGTAAGTAAACGAGAAACGAAATTTGGCTGTACACTCGCCTTGCACTATCTTTGCAAATTCATAAAGACAAGAGGATATGGATGAAGATAAAAAAATAAACCGAACAGCATGTTATATCGGACTGTCTGCAAAGGATGTGGAGCGTAGCCGTCGTCTGCACGGACGCAACGTCCTGACACCAGCAAAGCGCAGGTCGTGGTGGGAGTTATATATAGAAAAATACAATGACCCTATCATCCGTATTCTTCTGGTTGCATCCATAATATCCCTTATTCTTGCATTCTTTGGAGGTAATCTCATCGAGACTCTCGGAATAATCATTGCCATCATACTTGCCACCACCATCGGTTTTGTCTTTGAACTGGACGCCTCGCGCAAGTTTGACGTACTGACACAGCTCAACGAAGACTTGCCTGTCAAGGTCAGACGCGATGGGAACGTAATGTCCGTGCCACGTCAGGACATTGTGGTGGGCGACATCGTGATTCTTGACACTGGTGACGAGGTGCCTGCTGACGGTTGTCTGTTTGAAGCCATCGGGCTGATGGTGAATGAAAGTTCACTGACGGGAGAGCCTCTTTCTGAAAAGTCAACGGAAGCCACCGATGATGAAGGCACCTATCCCAGAGACCACGTCTATCGCTCTACGATGGTGATGGACGGTCGTGGCGTGATGCGCGTGACAGCTGTGGGCGACTCTACCGAGATTGGTCATGTGGCATCAAAGGCGATGGAGACAGCAGAGGTAGAGACACCGCTCAACCGCCAACTCAAACGACTGGCAAAACAGATAAGCATCGTGGGCAGTATCATCTCTGGATTGGTGTTCCTCACATTTCTCTTTCACGATTATCATGTAAACAACGGTTGGGCAGGCTACACCACATTCCAGTACATACAGACATTACTGAAATACTTCATGGTGGCTCTTACCCTCATCGTCATGGCTGTGCCGGAAGGACTGCCGATGGCTGTAACGCTGAGCCTTGCACTGAACATGCGCCGTATGCTACGGAGCAACAACCTCGTCCGCCGACTGCACGCCTCAGAGACGATGGGTGCTGTGACGGTCATCTGCACCGACAAGACAGGTACACTGACGCAAAACCGTATGGTGGTGAGCGATGTCTGTCCATGCAATAACACCGATAACGATATGCTTGCCCTTGCAATATCTGCCAACAGCACAGCCGAACTCGATGCAAGAGGCGACGGCATAGGCAACCCTACGGAGGTGGCTCTGCTGTCGTGGATGCAAAAGGAAGATATTGACTATAAAGAGATAAGAAAAGAAATCGATGTATGCCAGCAGATTCCATTTTCGTCAGAACGAAAATATATGCTCACCACGATAAGGAGAGACGATGACTGTTACTGTTTTATCAAGGGAGCACCGGAGGTGATAATCAGCATGTGTGCCGAGAATCAGGAGGAAGAAAAGATACAGGAACTGCTACACCAATGGCAACATCAGGGGATGCGCACACTGGCATTGGCATACATGCGTGCCGATGATGAAAGCATCACGCCAAATCACCTGCACGGATTCACCCTGCAGGCAATAGTCTCCATCAGCGACCCAATACGCAACGATGTGCCGAATGCCATAGAGGAATGTTACCGTGCAGGGATAGACGTAAAGATTATCACCGGCGACACTTCGGCAACAGCAATAGAGATAGCGCGTCAGATAGGCATCATCAAGGATAATGACATGGACGGCATCTGTATCACAGGCGCGGAATTTGCAACTCTCAGCGACGAGGAAGCACTCCAGCGTGTAAGGAAGATTCTGATCATGAGTCGCGCACGTCCGACTGACAAAGAGCGTTTTGTCAGGCTTTTGGAGAAATGTGGCGAGGTGGTGGCTGTCACCGGTGACGGCACGAATGATGCACCGGCACTTAATCATGCACACGTGGGTCTGTCGCTCGGTTCCGGCACGTCTGTAGCCAAAGAGGCAAGTGACATCACGTTGATAGACGACTCTTTCCACAGCATCGTTAAAGCCGTGATGTGGGGACGCTCGTTGTACCGCAATCTGCAACGTTTCCTTTTCTTCCAGTTGGTTGTCAACGTGGCTGCTCTCCTGTCATCACTCTTCGGCACTCTGGCAGGAAACGAACTGCCACTGACGGTGACGCAAATACTATGGATAAATCTTATCATGGACACTTTGGCATCGCTTGCTCTCTCGTCCCTGCCACCATCACACGAGGTAATGAACGACAAACCGCGCCGCCGTGATGCCTCTATCATCACACAAAGGATGGCATGGGGGATTGCCACCGTCGGCGTATGTATGTTCCTCATATTGCTGGCATTATTGAAGTGGTATGGTAATGACGGAGAGGTCACACTGCATGAATTGACCATCTTCTTCACGGTGTTCGTAATGATGCAGTTCTGGAACCTATTCAATGCCAAGACACTGAATAGTTATCACTCGGCATTCCACAGACTGAAAGAAGACGGAGGACTGATTTTGGTGCTCGGCATAATACTGCTATCACAGTGGCTGATTGTCACCTTTGGTGGCAACATCTTCCGCACCGAACCGCTGTCGCTCACCGAATGGCTGTGGATAATCCTTGCCACGTCCTCAATAATGATTATCGGTGAGGGGTGCAAATGGATTCAACGCATGAAACACAATAGGGTATGATAAAGAATATCGTATTTGATTTTGGAGGAGTCATCATCGGACTGGATAAAGACCGCAGTGTAGCCGCCTTCCGTAGGCTGGGCGCCGATGCTGTAGCACAATACATTGACGACTACCGCTCGGAAGACCTGTTCAGCGATCTGGAATTGGGGCGCATCACCACAACTGAGTTCTGCGAAGAAGTACGGCGCAAAAGTCATCCCGACATTGACGATGATTCCATCTGCCGAGCATGGATGCTACTTCTTGTAGGCATCAAAGAGCAGAAACTGAAGAAGATAGCCCAACTGCGGAAACGCTACCGCACCCTGCTTCTGAGCAACACCAATGCTCTGCATTGGGAACACTCCGTCAAGGAGTATTTCAAAGACACGCGATTGTATTTTGAGAAATGCTATCTCTCTTACGAGTTGGGCATTGCCAAGCCATCGCAGGAGATATTCTCCCACATGATAAACGACTCGCACATCACTCCTGCTGAGACACTCTTCATCGACGACTCGCAGACAAACTGCCATGCCGCCGAAGCGTTGGGCATACACACATGGCACGTCAGCACCAACGAGGACTGGACAGAGACAATAGACAAACTAGAAATTCTTTGCCCATGCCAATAGATTACCTTCCAACGCAGAACACCCCATGTGTTGCCACCGTAGGATTCTTTGATGGTGTGCACCTTGGACACCAGCATCTCATCTCACAAGTGAAAGAGAAGGCTACGGCACTTGGTGTAGCATCGCGCATCATCACCCTCGACAGTCATCCGCGACAGGTGCTGAAACAGGATTACCAACCTCTTCTGCTAAACACAAAGGAGGAGAAGATAGCCCTTCTGCACCAGACAGGAGTGGACGATGTGCAAGTGTTGACTTTCAACGAAGCACTCTCATCGCTCTCCGCCCATGATTTCATGCAGAAAATACTTCATGACAGGTGTGGCGCACAGGCACTCGTCATCGGGTATGATAATCGCTTCGGGCATAACCGCACGGATGCCTTTGACGACTATGTGCGCTATGGGCATGAAATGGGCATTGAGGTCATCGAGGCTACGCCACTTGTGGTGGGAGGCAAGCCCGTGAGTTCATCACGCATACGGCGACTACTGCAACAAGGCGATGTGGAAGAAGCCAACCGCCTCTTGGGATATGACTACACGCTGAGGGGAACGGTGGTGCATGGCAATCACCTCGGTCGCACACTCGGTTTCCCTACTGCCAACATGGGAGATATTGACAGTATGAAGCTCATCCCCGTCGGCGGTGTCTATTCCGTTAGGGTCAGAGGCAGAAAAGGAATGACGAACATCGGTAGCCGACCTACGTTCTACGAGAATTCCGAAGTCACAGTAGAGACACACATCCTCGATTTCAACGATGATATATATGGTGAGGAACTCAGCATCAGTTTCGTGCGCCGACTGCGCGACGAGCGGCGTTTCTCGTCAAAGGACGACCTTATCCAACAGTTACACACAGATATGCAACAGTTATGAAACACGCTCTTGAATACTTCTTTCTCTTTCTCGGCATAGAAGCACTTGCAGGAAGCCTCATCGGGGCTCTTCTTTCCGGGCAGATGATATTGGCATTATTGACACCTGACATCATCATCCTCGTCTTGTTCTTCCTCATAAAGGCGTTTCCTCTCCGCACGTCTTATCGGATGAAATGGGCAGATTTGGGCTTATTCATACTGCTTGCCATCGCCACGCTTGCACCATCGCTATGGATCGATATAGGACCACAGCCGTCACATGAACTTCAGCAGACGATGAAGACCATCATGAAAAGTCCGGTGGGTGTCATCCTCATCACGCTCCTCGCACCACTTGTGGAGGAGATTGTGTTTCGCGGAGCAATAGAGCGAAGTTTATTGTCATGGCATCCTTTCAGCACACGCCCATGGGTTGCCATACTTCTTTCTGCCGTCTTTTTCGGCATAGCGCACCTCGACCCCTCACAAAGCATCCATGCTTTCCTCATGGGCATATTACTCGGATGGATTTACTGGCGCACAGGTAGCATTCTTCCCGGACTCATCGTACACATTGTCAATAACACCTCTGCCTATGCTATATCGCTGTTCTACCCTGACGAGGATGCAACATTTCAGGACATCGTAGGCGGTGACATTGCTGTATCGGCCTTGTTATGCGTGCTGTCCGTCATTCTCCTTGCCACAACAATCCTCCTGTTGCGCCAACGCCTCATCGCAAGACAAGCACCACAAAAGTAAATTATTGATTTGCTTAATCGAATTATTATCAATACCTTTGGCGATACAATCCCTGAAACAAATAATTACACTCTTTTATATGCCGATAAAATATTGGACTTCATTCGAAATTAAAACGCTAAAGGAACTTGCTAAAGCAGGAGAGCCATTAAGTGTAGTTTCTAAAAAGCTTCCCGAAAGAACAATTTGGGCTATAGTGATGAAAGCCCGTGATTTGTCAGTGCTTAACACACCCTCACAAGACAAAGAATTTCAAAAGAGAAAGCAAGACCAAACCCTTACTGCGCGACAGGTCTATAATGAGTTTGGGTCATCATGGGACAAGATGCAGGATGACAATTTGGTAAACCTTTTTCTTAAGCCTATCAGTATTGACGACATCTCATCAAAAATGGGCAGAGCTCCAAGTTCTGTCAACCGCCGTATGCAGGAAATCTGCAAAGCACGTCATGGACTTCTTTCCGAAATATGGAAAAAGATGTCTATGTATTTGAGATTAGTTCCTATTCAAGACTCACCAACTTAGTTTGTGATACTACGACCTGTGGCGTGAAGATATTCAGTAATGGCAATTCGATACTTAATACAAGCATCTATATAGTTAGTACGCGACTTCTCATAAAGAGCATCCGCTTGTAAACGTTCAGTCATCGTGATACTGCCACTACGGTAAGCACTCGCCTGCTGACGCTGATTCTCACTCGCCTGCGCAAGTTGCTGACGAGCCAAATCTATCTGCTTATACTTCTCATTGAGAGTATTCCAACGCTGTTGAATTTGCACAGACATCAAACGACGTTTATCATAACGATCCATCTCTGCTCTACGAATGGCAAGATCGGAACGTCGCAGAGCATGCTTACCACCCCACCATGCAGAAATAGGTATAGAGACACGGGCGAGTGCCATCCAACCGAAGGATTTTTTGTCTATATCACGATGATATACTCCCTCGTCTCTATTTGCGAAAATATAATGATAGTTGAAATTGAACCCCACACCTACCGTAGGAAGATACTCACCTAACTTGAACTTACGAGCCAACTGGAACGCACGCACCTGCATATCCAACAATTGATTTTCGTGACGAGCAAAAAGAGACGCATTTGGATCAGCATAATAAGACAATGGATCCTTGACCTGATAAATGTCGCTATAGACAACACTATCCAAACGCTCTACACCAATGAGATATGCCAAATAGTCACGACATAAGAGAATGCCATTCCTTAACTGCAAACGAGTACTCTCCAACTGAGATGCATAGATATCGACCTGCATCTTGTCGTTAGCGGTGACAAGACCAGCACGCAAAGCCAATGCCGCATCGTGGCTAGCACGAGACACAAGAGTGTCCATAGTCTGAAGAGAATGGTCAGCCTCATACAACTGCACCAACTGCCAATAATATTTCTCCACCTCCTGCTCAAGCTCATCCTGTTTGATAGCTACCACCTCTTTTTGAGCTTCAATACCAAGTTCTGCCAAACGATTGCTTGCTGTTATTCGTCCACCGGCATAGATGGGCTGAACAACCGAAAGACCTCCGTATGTGCCATGCTTGAGGATTTGTGCATTGTTTGGCATATCCTCAAACTCACTGTCCAAAAGCGCAAGAATTACATCAAGCATATCCGTACCTTCGAGAAGACCACGATCTCGATAGAAATAGTTTGCAGAAGCATTGACCTGCGGAAAATACTTGGTAAACAATTCTGCCTTCAGTTCACGCATCGACTCTACATCCAGACGCCTCTTTTGTAATTCCGTATTGTTAAGACGCGCTGTAGTGAGTGCATCAAATAATGTATAGGTCTGACACGTTGCCGAAAGAGAATAAGACAGAACAGTAAATACAATTATTATGACGTGAGAAAAAATATTATTTTTCATTTTCTATCCATTAATTTCCAATAAGCACAAGGCATCATAGTGACAACCAGTATTGTTGCCGTCAGAGTACCAAAACAAATAATCCAACCCATTGAAGGCCAAAGAGTACCACCAGATATCATAAGAGGCAGCACGCCGACAGCAGTTGTTGCCGATGTCAATACAATAGGAATCATACGACGATGACCAGCTTCAAAGGCTGCTTCACGAACAGAGCGCCCTTGCTTTCTCAATTCTTCAGCATAGTCAAACATAATTACAGAGTTGCGCATCACAATACCAAGTAACGAGAAAACTCCGAGCATTGATGTCATACCAAAATCACCACCTGAAAGCCATAAGCCGACAGCTGCTCCAGGAAGTGCAAGCAACGTCCCACACATGGCAAGGAACGAAAGACGGAAACGGCGGAAATTAAGCACCATTAGGAAAAGTATTATACAAATACTGACGATAAAACTCTTGGCGAGTGGCACGCCAACATAATTGTTGATATTTGCCAATCCACTTTTCTTCCATGTGATGCCATCTGGGAATTTATCACCCAGTTCATCTTCAAGATACTTATAAAGTGCTTTTGTAACAGCCGTTACACTATAGCCCGGTTTAACATCTGCACCAACAAACACAGCACGCTGTCCTTGATTATGCATTATATTTGCTTCACGCCACACGGGACGGACGCTGGCAACCTGACGCAGAGGGACACTTCCACCAAAGGATGTGCTGATAAACTCATCACCCATACTGCCCACATCATTACGCTCTGCTTTCGTAGATGTATATAACATTATAGGAACTTCATAGTCGTTCTCCCAAACACTTCCAGCCTTCATACCACCATATTTAATTGTCATATTGCTGGCAATCTGTGTGTGAGAGACTCCAAGCTGTGCTGCACTAATTGGATCCAAGTCAATGGCGGCTGTTGGAATCTTTTCGCCAAACTGGTCGTGCACCCATAACAATCCATTTTGTTTATTCAAGAAGTCTTTTACAGAGTCGGCAGCCTGATGCAATTTGTCAAGATCATTTCCCTTGAGTATTACACCAACACCATCAGTCATAGAATATGAAAGTTGAAACAACCGCACGTATGTATCAGGCCAATAACGCTCAAAGTAGCCAGAATAGTCGTGCAAAAGTTCAAGAGTGGCCTTGCTACTCTTACTGCGAACAATCATTTGCGAAAACGATTTTGAACCCATCGCAATTGGAGATGATACCATGAAGCGTGGCATCAACTGACCTACGAATTCTGTCACATCCACCACACGCTTGTCTTTCCTCATCACAGTAGCTACGCTATCAGTAATGGCAGCCGTGCGGTCGATACTAGTACCATTTGGAGTATATACCTCTATCACAAATTGATCACGGTCGGCAGACGGAATCATCTTTATCGGAGCTCTCATAAACAACAACGCACCACCCACAACAATGCCACTACATAACGTAATGGTGATCCAAGGATAAGAAAAACACACCTTTAGAAATTTATCGTAAGCCGATTGGATAGGCTCCAACAGACGCGACTGTTTTATGGTTACGGAATTTACAGATGAACGCCCCAATATATTATGGTTAAATATAGGCACAACAATCATGGCAACACAAAGTGAAATCAACAAAGCCATTATTATTGTATATACAAATGCTTCAAAGAAATCGTTCAATAGTGTTGGAATGAACACAAGTGAAGGAACAAACACCAGACAGATGCTGACTGTAGCAATACTCACAGATGGGAAATAGCTGTGAGCACTCATAATTGAACTATACCAACGTGAATGCCCCTTCGACAATAGCATCTGATGGCCATCAATGATGATAATAGAATCATCCACCACCATACCTAAAGCAACTATGAGAGCTGCCAATGTGACATTGTTCAAAGGAACTCCAAAAGCATACATCCCTGCCATTGTTGTCATGATGGTAATAGGTATCGCCATACCTGCCACCAAAGCCGAACGAATCGGAAAGAGAATCATCATAACGATAACGACGATTAGTATGGCCTCAAGCAGATCTCCGAGGAAACTGATTATCGAATCCTTAACAACTTTTGGCTGATCGGCTATGCTTGTCATATTTATTGTAGACGGCAAGGTTTTCCGGAATTTCTCCATACGCTTATCTATCTCCTTACCAAAGGCTACAATATCTCCTCCACGCTGCATCTCCATACTGAGCAACACGGCAGAACGACCATTATTGGAAATATAACTCTTTATCTTCGGATACTCACGGACAACACGTGCCACATCCTTCAAACGGACAATCTTTCCTTCAGGGTCGGTATATATTACTTGATCCGCAATCTCGCGTTCAGTACCATAACTGGAAGAAAAATATATAGGTAAATCCACTTGAGAATTGTCTGCATGAGCACCACCAGTGGTGATACCATGTAAAGTCAGTACTGCTGTTATCATAGAACGATTGACGCCAAACCGCACCATACGCTCCTTGTCTAAATATATACTTATCTCTTCAAAAAGCGCTCCCTGCTTATGTAGGTTGGTAATACCCTCCACATCACGCAATTCTTGCTTGAGCTGTTCCACATACTCATTGAGCTCGCGATAAGTCTTGTCGTCACTATCAAGTGCGATAAGTTTGGCGGAAGCATCACCAAAATTGTCAAGCAAAACCATACCCAACACACCTACAGGCAACATGGTCTGTTTAAGTAATGGCAAACCATCGCGAATCCGCCCCCAAACCTTACTTGGGTTCTTTGCACCTTCCTCATTAAGGTTAATTCGGATTGTCACCATTCCGTCTGACGAAGTGGACTGAAGAGAACTACTTTCAACCTCACTGAAACTAAAAAGATAATCTTCAAGTCGATTCGTAACTTGGCGTTCTACTTCTTCGGCAGAGGCTCCAGGATAAACAGCAACAAGCATACCGATTGGCATGGTGAACTCTGGAAACTCCTGTTTTGGCATATTCCATAAAGAAAACGCTCCTGTCAATATGAGCAGTATCATAAATACTACCACAAGGCGGTAATTGCGCATTGTATGTGCTGTAAAGTTGGGTGCTGTCATAATTCTTCTACCAACTGATTCTCTGAAACTTGATTCTGTCCTCCTACGATGACATGATCGCCATCACTGAGACCGCCAGTGACTACAACACCATCCTTGGAATACATGCCCACGCTGACATACTGGCGATGGGCTTTGCTGTTGCGTACCACCCATACATATTTATTATCATTGGGGGTAACTTTTACAGCTTGGACTGGCAATATGTAGCCATACTGATGACGTGTGGCATCAGGCCATAACTGTACGTTGCACACCATACCATGCATCAGTGCACCATCCTTATTTGGTAAACGTAACCGGACTTCGTAACTATGCGTCATGTGGTCGCTAGCCACACTAATCTCATCCACAGTAGCATTAAAAGAAACGGAATCGCCTAATGCCAAAACATGAACAAGCGCTCTATCACCCTTTTTTATCTTCGGAATCTCACGCTCAGGTACAGGTATCTTAACGAGGACCTCACTCATATCGAGGATTGTAAAAGCCGAAACAACGACACCATAATTCTCACCTACTTCAATTTTACGCTTACCTATTACTCCAGATACTGGTGCATAGAGGTGAGTATCTTCCAAACGCTGCTTTGCTAAAGCATATACACTCTGAGCCTGCTCTAACTTGGTTTGGACCTCTACGAATTTTATATCTGAAATACTATGTTCGTCATGCATCATTTGTATGCGGCGCATGGCATCTTCTGCCTGTCGCAATGTAGATGACGCAATATCAAAGTTTTTCTGCACATCCTGTGGATCTAGAGTCGCCAGCAACTGACCCTTTTTTACAATATCGCCTTCTCTTACAAGCATAGTCTGCACTGTTCCCGGAATACGAAAACCGACAGCTACAGATGCTATCGCCTCAACATCACCTACATAATACCATTTATTGTCTATTTCACTTGATTTAACTACAATGGTGCGACATAGTTGTTTTTCTTTTATGGAAATATTATCAACCTTGCCCTTACATGCCACAACACAAAAGCAAAACACAACCATAATCATTTTAAACACAAAACTATTTATTTGCTTCATACCATTTAATAATTATATTAGTTAGAGATGTTAATTTTGCGCATTATTTTAGTCGCAAAATTAAAATATTTTCTTCATATTCAATAATCATTTATTATTTAACCTTATCAAAGGGAAGAAATATTAACGAAAATGGATTTTAAGGCTATTTAGCCAACCTTAAAAACCTCATACATATACGCACGCTAGGCTTTGTTATATAGATTCCTACCCTTTGAATACTGATTTTAGCCATTGTATCCACCAACCGATAAGGTGCAAAAGAGCTCTCTGCGACGACTAAGGGCGAGTATTACCTTGTGATCACGAATAGAGAAATCGGTTATACATACATGGGCCATGAAACCTTTTGACTCGTAATTCTCGGATTTCTACAAATACGCATTCATGCACTCATCTAAATGGATAGTCACACTCATAGTGTCGTTATTATACTCTTCTGTCTCTATCTTTACAATATCAAAATAATCAAGAATCTCCTTATGGAGAACCATACGGGCTAATTGTTCAAACATATTCATAAAACAAAGGTAAGAAATCTTTGCAAAACTCATAATGCCCCCACCAAATTTCCACCAAACCTAAAATATTGATAACCGACCCTTTGTAACAATGCGAAGAGACAAAAAATCTCAACACATTGTGCTGAGATCTTTGATTACTAATTTTTTGTACTTTTCCTTAGTTGTGACCCGCTTGGGGTTCGAACCCAAGACCCCATCCTTAAAAGGGATGTGCTCTACCTACTGAGCTAGCGAGTCCACCTCGAATGCTTTTTCAAAGCGGATGCAAAAGTACGTTTTTTTTATCAAACAGCAAAAGAAAAGATATATTTTTTCAAAAACGACGATTTTTAGCGCATAAATATCACACAGTTAAATACCTTCTTTCTATTTTTGCAAAAAAATATCAACAAAACAATCGAATCATGAAAAAGGCATTGTTCATCGGTGGCACAGGAACAATCAGTTCCGCCATCACACGACTCATAGCAAGAGCCCCTGACTGGCAACTCTATCTCATCAACCGCGGAAACAATACCGACCGCATACCGAAGAACGTGACACTGATAAAGGCAGATGTCAATGACGAAACCAACGTGCTAAAACTTACCAACGGACTACATTTTGATGTGGTGTGCGACTTTATCGGTTTCACACCTGAACACGTAGAACGTGACTATCGTCTTTTCCGCGGACGGACGGAACAATACATCTTCATAAGTTCGGCATCGGCATATCAGAAACCTACAACAGGCTACGTCATGGATGAGGGGACACCATTGGCAAATCCATACTGGCAGTATTCACGCAATAAGATAGCCTGCGAGGAATGGCTCATGCACAAATACCGCGAAGAAGGATTCCCTGTGACAATCATACGCCCAAGCCATACCTACGATGAGCGCAACGTGCCTGTCAGTGTGTCAGGAAAGAACGGTTCTTGGCAAGTTCTGTGTCGTATGATGGAAGGAAAGCCAGTCATTGTGCACGGAGATGGTTCGTCATTATGGACAATGATGCACAACAGTGACTTTGCAAAAGCCTTCGTGGGACTGATGGGCAACATCCACGCCATAGGCAACACCATACAGATAACATCCGATGAGACACTCACATGGAATCAGATATACTCTTGTATAGCACGTGCGCTCGGTGTGGAATGGAAGCCGTATTATGTATCATCAACCTTTTTGTCGGCAGTGAGTGACTACGATTTTACCGGAGCATTGTTGGGCGACAAAGCCGTGTCGGTGGTGTTTGACAACAGCCGACTGAAAAGACTCGTGCCGGAGTTCAAAGCCACAGTACGATTCGATGAGGGTGTCCGCAGAACCATTGATTATATCCTAGCTCACCCAGAGTATCAAAAAGAAGATGTAGAATTTAATGCATGGTGCGACCGCGTCATCGCTACCCTTGAGAGTGCAAAACATTCCCTGCTATAGCGGAATCCTCTCCAATTCTTTTGCAAGGATAGTGTCAGGAAATATTCCGACCGCCTCTTGCAGAAGCACTGACTCATCAAGGTATCGTGCAGAGAAATGCCCAATCATTAACCGTTTCACCCCTGCCTCACGTGCCACAAGGGCAGCCTGACGTGCCGTAGAATGAGCATAAATACGTGCAGAGGCTTCATAATCCTCAGCATAAGTGGCTTCATGGTACAAAAAATCAACACCTGCCACTGACGCTGACAAGGAAGGCATATAACCCGTGTCGCTACAATAGGCATACCGGCGTGGAGGGGCTGCAGGGATTGTCAACCGCTCATGGGGAATCACCTCGCCATCATCGGTCACCCAATCAGCACCTGCCTTGATATTATTTATCTGCGAGAATGGTATATGGTAAAAGTCTATCATCTCACGAAGAATATGTGGCAGCAAAGGCTTCTCCTCAAACAGGAACCCACAGCACGGCACACGGTGCGAGAGTGGTATAGTTGTCACCATCACGCTCCTATCCTCGAATATAACATTTGTTTGCGTTGTGTCTATGCCATGAAAGATGACATCAAACGAGATATTATGGCAAAAGAAATCAGTCATAGCACGGAAGATGGTTTCAAACATAGCTGGTGCATAGATGTGCAATGGCTGCGTACGGTCGTTCAGTTCCATAGTAGAGATGAGTGGGACAAGCCCAAGACAATGGTCGCCATGAAGATGAGAGATAAAAACATGATTTATCTTGTTATATGAGAGGTGCGCACGACATATCTGCATTTGGCATCCCTCACCACAATCCACAAGATAAAGTTTATCACGCACATTAACAATCTGCGAAGAAGGGAAATGACGTGACGTAGGTTTCGCACATCCACATCCCAATATGGTTACCTCAAACTTTTCCATGCCTGTAATACCTTACCGATATGTCTTGCAAAGATACGATAATTATTGTTATCTTTGTCAACATGAAAAAGGCATTTGTTATCACATTATTTTCCATTATCGGCATGATGAGTGTCCATGCTGATAAGTATTCACAGTTATGGCAAACGGTGAATGCGATGCGTGAGAAAGACCTACCAGAGAGTGCACTACTGCAAATACGACAGATCGAACAACTGGCGGAGCAGGAGAAAAAGTACGGTCAACTCATAGCAGCCCAACTCACAGAGATGCAGATTGCCTGCGACAGAACTCCCGACTCCATCGCACCGATATTCCGTCGGCTTTGCCTTCAGCGCCAGAAGGCAGCATCAGACACCATACTATGTTTGATATACGACATCACGATGGAACGAATACCCCAACCTGTTAGAAAATACAGAGATTCACTGCCCTACTCTCCTCTGCATCTTCGTGATGTGGATGAGCAGACTATCAGGAAACTGTCACAAACGAAAGTTGATAATTATCTGCCACTCATCAGGAAAGGCACTCTTGGGAAATATTTCAAGCACGACCTGCTCAGTGTCATAGGTTTTGAGACGCAAGAATTTGCCATACTCAACCGTTTCTACACATCCGTAGGCAATAGGGAAGCGGCATTGCTCACAGCCATTGAGAAGAGCGCACAGATGAAGGATGAAACCAAATTCCTAAATGCATTAGATTCACTTGAAGCACTTTATTCTGACATTGACCTCTGTGCCGCCATCACATCACAACGGCTGATGTATATCACCGGCTATGAGGATTCCGTGTCAAAGAAACGCTACGAACTTATACAGACAGCCATACAGCGTTGGCCACATTATGAAAACATAAATGCACTAAAAAACCAGTTGAATAGCATCACACGACCGCATCTAAGCGGTATAGAACAAGATGGACTAATACTGCCAAATCAAGAGATTAAGATACGTTTCAACAATGTGCGGAACATTGAAAGTGCCAACATAAAAGTGAATGGAAAACATTATAAAAAATCCTTTGCCACTCATCAGCCATGGGAATCGGCAAAAGACTCAATCCTCATTGGCGGAATGGCACCGGGACAATACAAAGCCACCATCACTACCATTCCAAAAACATCAACCCAAACCATCACAATCACAGTAAGTGGCATCATGACGGTGGCAGAGGCACTGCCTAATCAGCAGATAAGAATTGTTGCACTTGATGCTAAGACCGGCTTTCCCATACCTGAAGCCACAGTACAACTGACCTACGGCTACGACTCTAAGGCACCTACCATAAACGTAACATGTGATGCCAATGGCGAAACAACAGTAAACCGAAGAAACGGCAATAAGGAATTGAGTGACATCCGCGCACAGAAGAATGGCGACATTGAGAGCCAGAGCATCAGAGTACCTATATATCAGTATTTTGGCAACAAGCCACGCAACGAGGTGACACACATCTATACTGACCGCGCCATCTACCGCCCGGGGCAGAGCGTGCATGTGGCAACCCTCACCTTCTCGCGCAATGAAGACAAGACAACGGCAGTAAAGGGCAGGAAACAGACCATCATACTGCGTGACCAAAACAGGAAAATCGTGGCAGAGACGACTGTCACAACCGATGAGTTCGGCAAATCTGCCACCGACTTCGCACTACCGACGGATATACTGAACGGCACGTTCTCAATATCCACCGACAATGCAACGCAAAGCATAAGCGTGGAGGAATATAAACGCCCTACGTTTGAAATCATCTTCCCACAGGTGACACGTCAATATGGAGAAGGCGACACGCTGATGCTCTATACAAAAGTGAAAACATTCTCAGGCATACCTGTCCGTGGTGCAAAAGTGCGCTACAACGTAAAGCGCACCCGCCCACAATGGTACTGGCGCGACAAGTGGCCGTCTATCGAAATACTCGAAGACAGTGCTACTACCGACACCAATGGTGGTTTCTATATTCCTGTACATCTAACATTGCCTAACGATGACGAGGCGAACTATGGCTTCTACAATTTCACTATACAGGCAACGGCAACCAATCTCAATGGTGAGACGCATGACGGCAGTATGACATTACCACTTGGACGTAAGGCTGCCATCATAGAATGCTGGAACGGAAACAAACAGATCTTACTCCCGAAGCCCATCCCACTCCTGCGTGAAGAGATGGATAGTCTGCGTCTAAGGGCTGTGAACGCAAGCGGGAAAGAGACGGCGACAGACATCACAACAATCTGGAGCGAAGAGAATGGCATCAGCACCCTTACTGCTACATGCGAATATGACACTCTGCGACAACAGTTCATCATCTTTGAACGCACCGACACGAAGCCTCGTACACACACGAAAGACTGGTTTTGGGTTTCCTCCGACACGTTCACAGCCGATGGCATAGATATGCAGATAGGATCATCCGACAGCATTCATATCCTATATACCATATTTGCTGAGGATAAAATCGTAGAAAACGGTAGTATGGATGTGAGCAACTCACTCATCAATCGTAGATTCTTCTACGACGAAGCATGGGGAGATGGTATCTTTATGAATTTCTTATGGGTAAAAGACGGAAAGACCTATATACACACTGCCACACTGCGCAAACCGCTTCCAGAAAAAACTATTCCACTGCGATGGACAACTTTCCGCGATCGTCTTACGCCCGGACAACATGAGGAATGGCGACTGAGAGTTGATGCTACATCTGCCACATCGCTCATGATGACCATGTACGACAAGAGTCTTGACGTCTTGCGACCGCACGAATGGCAATTGAATCTCGGCATGCAACGGTCCCTTCCATGGGCACAATGGGAAAATCCGCATTTCTATCCGATTGATTTCTATTTGGAACAAGAAATGAATTTTTTGAAGGAGAAAGGAGAGACATGGAATATGCTCAATCCCGATTATATACCAACGATACACACGGAGAAAGGATATATAGTGCGTAGTAGTCGGAAGATAATGATGGCAAAAGCAACAATGGATTCCTCACAAGGAGCAGTATTTGGAGTGTCTGCAAATGCTATTTCCACCGAAGAAGCATCTTTTGATAACAGAAATAATGGGAACAAAGATGAGACTCCGCAATCAACTCCAATCATCCGTGAAAACCTGAACGAGACGGCATTCTTCTATCCTCGCCTGCTCGCTGACAAAGACGGCAACATAGACATTCAATTCACTCTGCCGGAAGCACTCACCACATGGAAAGTTCTCGGACTGGCAAACACACAGGACATGGATTATTCCATCATCGAGGCTGAAGCCGTGGCACAGAAAGCACTGATGGCAGAACCGAACATACCACGCTTCATACGCAAAGGCGACAAAGCGACAATCGCTACCACCATAACCAACCTTTCAGCAACAGACATCAATGGACAGGCACGATTGGAACTGATAGATGCCACGACTGAAAACACCATTCTCTCCCTCAAACAACTCATCACTATCGGAAAGGGAGAAACAAGCGTAACAACTTTCTCCTTTGACACACAAGAGATGCCTGCCACACTGTACATCTGCCGTATCTATGCCGAAGGTGGGAAATTTAGCGATGGCGAACAGCATTATCTCCCTCTACTCTCAGATGAGATGATAGTGACCAACACGCGCGCCATCACACAGCATGGGCAGGGAGAAAAGAGTATCGCCTTGAAAGCACTTATACCTGATGGTGCAAAAGGTGCAAGAGTAATGGTGGAATATACCAACAACCCACTATGGACAGTCATTCAAGCATTACCATGGTTGCGCACAGCGAATGAAGAAGATGCCATATCATCATTGCAAGCATATTACAGCACACGCCTTGCAAGCGAAATCCTCGCATCCTCACCACAGTTGGAGACCACACTCAAGACATGGGCAGCTCAAAACGATGAGACACGCCTCTCGCCATTGTTGACTGACAACGAACTGAAACAGGCACTCATCAGCCAGACACCATGGATGAGGGAAGCCGAGAAAGAAAGTCAATGGAAAGTACAATTGTCATCATATTTTGACAGAAACACACTCCGCTTGGCACTGAAAGAAGACCTGCAACGACTGGCACAAATACAGCATACAGACGGCTCTTTCGGTTGGATAAAAGGTCTGGAAGGGAGTTTCCACATCACGCTATCGGTGGCAAGCAACCTCGCACGGCTGAACAGCATGTTTCATCTTAACGACAATCAGATGATGATAAATGCCGCCATGCAATGGCTCACCACAGAAGTGCATAAGAGCGTTGAGGATATGCGAAGAAACAAGGCACCATATATCACTACAGGAATGGTACAATATCTATACACATGTGCCATCGCTGGCATACCTCAGTCGCAGGAGGCAAAGCGCGACAATGCCTATCTCATAGACATATTGAAGAAAGATGTAAGAAACCGCAGTATCTACGAAAAGGCACTGACGGCAATCATCCTCGCACACCAGGGCGAGGAAAGCATAGCCCGTGAATATGCGCAGAGCCTATTGGAATACAGCGTATGCACAGAAGAGATGGGACGCTACTATGACACGCCACGCGCCACCTATTCATGGCGCGACTACAGGATACCGACACAAGTGGCTGCCATCGAAGCGATAGCAGCAATAACCCCAGAGGACACCGAAAGCATCGACGAGATGCAGCGATGGCTATTGCAGGAGAAGCGTACACAGTTCTGGCAGACACCAATGAACTGCATGGATGCTATACACGCATTTATGTGCGCTGGTACGTTGCCAATAGAAAAGGCTGAACCGACAGCTATCAGCATTGATAATCGACCTCTGGACATTGCCACATCTTCCATCGGGCTCGGCTACGGAAAGACATGGTTGACATACGGCAACGAGCAGACCATCACCTTCACACGGCACGACGAGAGGACGGGATGGGGAGCCGTCTATGCGCAGTTCATACAGAAGAATACCGACATACAAGCATCACAGATGGGGATGAGCATCACACGCACCATCAACATGCCAAAGGACACGCTTCACGTGGGCGACCGAATGATGGTGACCCTCACCATCACCGCCGACCGCGATTATGACTTCGTGCATATCATCGACCGCCGCGCTGCCAATATGGAATCGGTAAAAGCCATGAGTCACTACGAGAAAAATTATTACGTGTCGCAGAAAGACTACCAGACAGACTTCTTCTTCCAGAAACTGCCGAAAGGTACGCACCGCATAAACACGGAATACTTCATTGACCGTACAGGCACATACCTTTACAGCCCTGCCACAATGCAGTGTGCATACGCACCAGAATTTTCAGCACGTAGCAAGGCAGATACGATTACCGTGAAATAAAGATATGATTATCGGGTTAGTGTGATGACCTCCAAGTCTTTGAATGCAGAGCCGTCAACGGTGAGCCGCACTATGGTGCGCTCCTGTTGCCATCCACTAAGGCCGGCAGCACCCGGGTTGATATGAAGCAGATTAAGGGTCTTATCATATTTCACTTTCAGGATATGTGAATGACCACTGATAAATAGCTGTGGTGGGCGGGCATATATCTGTCGTGCAATACTCGCATCATACCTACCAGGATAGCCACCTATATGCTTCATCAGCACTTCCGCTTCCTCGCACTTCCAGCGCAGCACCTCTGGATACATCATACGCAGGTCACCACCATCGATATTTCCACATACTGCACGCAAGGGGCGCAAGGCGTTCAGGCGTTCAGCAATCTCAACACTGCCGATGTCACCTGCATGCCAGATCTCATCGCACTCACCAAAATAGCGTGCATACTTCTCATCCCAAAAGCCATGAGTGTCACTTATTATCCCTATGCGTTTCATATCCCATCCTATACAGATAGCAAATATAAGAAGAAAATCCATAAAATCACTATCTTTGCATGCAATGAAGACTTACTCACTTTATGAGCTCAACACACTGGTAAAGGAGGCCATCGAGGGCACACTTACCGACGAATACCGCGTGGAAGCCGAAATCAGCGACCTATCGGAGCGTGGTGGACATTGCTATCTCGAACTCGTGGAGAAGAAGGTGGGTGGCAACACACCCGTAGCACGCGCACGCGCCATCATCTGGAGCAATGTGTGGGCACTTATGAAACCTGCATTTGAACAGGTCACGGGGCAACGGCTCGCAAGTGGCATGAAGGTGCTCCTGCAAGTATATCCCACCTATCATGCTGCATACGGCTTTTCGTGGACGGTGACCGATATTGATGCCACCTTCACCATTGGCGACATGATGAGAAAACGGCAGGAGATAGTACGACGGCTGAAAGAAGAAGGAGTGTTCAATCTCAACAAGGAACTGCCATTGCCGATGTTCTGTCAGCACATTGCCGTCATATCTTCCCCGAAGGCGGCAGGCTATGGCGACTTCTGCAACCAGCTGTCGGACAACGCCTACGGTCTCTGTTTTGAAACAGAACTATTCCCTGCCACAATGCAGGGCGAGGGTGTGGAAGAAAGCATCATCGTAGCCCTGAACGCCATTTATTCGCAAGGAAGAGGGTTTGACTGCGTGGTGATCATACGCGGTGGCGGAGCGACGAGCGACCTTGCCGGCTTCGACTCGTATGCTTTGGCTGAAAACGTGGCACAGTTCCCACTGCCCGTCATCACAGGCATCGGGCATGAGAGGGATGATACGGTGCTTGACCTCGTGACTCACACTCGCGTGAAGACACCGACAGCAGCAGCAGAATTTCTCATCACCAATTTAGCCAAGACAGACTCTTTCCTAAGGGATGCGGCACAGGCTGTACATAAATCTTGTCTGCAACGACTGCAACTCTCAAAAGAACGTCTGTTGATGCTCTCCGCCCATCTGCACGACACGTTGCGTGTCCACTTTGAGCGTCAGCATCACCGCCTCACTATAGCCGAAGAGCGTCTAAAAGGATTAGACCCGACACTCCTGTTACAACGGGGCTATTCCATCACCACACAGAACGGAAAAATCATAAAAGATGCCTCATCACTACATAAGGGCGATGAGATAACATCGATATTCAACAAAGGAACGATAACATCCATCATCAAATAAACCCGACAACTATGATAAAATACGAGGATTCCATCAAAGAGATAGAGCAGATTATAGCACGTCTTAGCAATGGTGACACAGACATTGACGATATGAGCCGTAACATTAAGCGTGCTCACGAACTGCTGAAGCAATGCCGCGACAAACTCACTCACACAGAAGAAGAGATTGCCAGCCTCATTGAGCAACATGAAACCTAAAAGAAGCTACCACTTTCAGGGATTCGGACACGCTCAATACACATTATATAATATATCGGCATATAGGTAACATTGTCCTTCGTATATACCTCTCGCTCGTTATCAAGAACTATACCTGATGAGATATTATACTCTTCGTTGTCAAGAAATTTGTCAAGAGCCTTATGCAAAGCAAAGTCCTTTCCTGATTTCACCTCAATAGGCAATATTGTCATTTCTGCCATATTGTTTACAAGATAGTCAACCTCACCTTTCTTTGCATTGTCATAATAGAAAAGTTTATGCCCATGCGCTTTCAATTCTTGAGCAACTACACTCTCATATACTGAACCGAGATTTATACTTCGTTCATCTTTCATCACTGGAACAATATTGTACTCGTACAATTGTCCTGTAAGCAGACCGACATCGTTTAGATACAATTTCAATAGGTTCTTATGGACGGGCTCTGATAGAGGATATTTTGGATTGGATATGGCATGTACATCAAGTGCGATGCCTGAGGATATAAGGTATTCAAACTCCTCTGCAAACCACTCAAACCTGTCACCCTTTTTAGCGCGAATGTCCTTTGCTACGATACGCTTTTTCCTATTCTCCATCTGCGACACTATCATATCATAGATGCGACGCACCAAGAGTTTCTTGCCTGATTCTTTCTCGTATTTTGCTGCATCCTCTTTATATAGGTCACGGATAGCCTCCTGCACCTCACGAACCCTAACGATGTTGTGAGTTTCCATGTAAGTATTGACAGCATCCGGCAGACCTCCCACCAGCAGATATTTCTTAAACTCGCCCAACAAATTATCATGCTGTGCCTCAGTGAGTGAAACTTGTTGTCTGTAGCAATCGCGCACATAATCAAGGGCTTCTTTGCCCCAACCTTCAGCAATCAGCCACTCTTCAAAGTCCAACTGATACATCTGCTTGCGGATAATGCTACCTACTGGTATTGATGATGTATTAGAAAGTGCAATGCCAAGCAGACTTCCACTGGCTATATAGGCAAACTTACCTTCCTCACGCAAGAATTTCAGCATAGTTAAATACTGGGGATAGTGCTGTACTTCATCAAGAAAAACAAGTGTGTCGGACTTATCACCCAACTTGCCACCAGCAACCATACTCAGGGTCATGTAAAACTCATCCAACCCATGTATGTCGCGGAACAAACCTCCCGTTTCGTCATCCTTAATAAAGTTTATCTCAACAAAGTTTTGATAAAGCCTATTACCTACTTCACGTATTATGTAAGATTTGCCAATCTGTCTTGCCCCTTCTACGACCATTATCTTGTCATTGCCAGAGCGTAAATGCGCCTCAATTTCCGTACTGATTTTTCTGTAAAGCATAGTCAAATTACACTTTTTGTTTATTTTTACACCTGCAAAATTACACTTTTTCCAAGATTTAGCATCTTCGGAATTACACTTTTTCTATACTTTCATTAGAAATTCTGCTCCTCTGTGCCTGAGGTTTTGAATCATGCAAGAAATAGAAAAGCGAGAGACGGGAATCGGATTTCCATCAAGGGAAATTCGTATAACCATCGAAGGGGTCCCGTATAACCATCGAAGGGGCTCCGTATAACCATCGAAGGGGCTCCGTATAACCATCGAAGGGATGCCATGCACGGCATCACAGCACCCCTTCGACAGCATCGGAAGACCCCCAAGAAAGCATCGGGGAATCCCTTCGATTGGAACAGATGTTCCGCGACTTTGGACGACGGAAAACGAGCCTCCGTTTGACCGCTTACAAACGATGGGAAGACGAGGCACAAACGAG
>JAGHTU010000012.1 GCA_018065185.1 Candidatus Equicola faecalis
AGTAAATCCCTTTCTGCAAGCAAGCTTGCAAAAGGCATCTTCTTTCCGTCAAGCCATCTTCGATGTCTCAAGATTTGAAGCAGAGGAGCAGAGAACGCAGAGTTTTTTGCAAGTTAAGATTTATGAGTTATAAGTTCTTAATTGTTATTTGGCAGAAATTTTATTGACAGATGGAGTGTATGAGGTCGTAAACCTCGGCTTGCTCTTCGGGAGTCTCGCAGTAGGTGACGATGATGAGTTTCATTCCTTTGCGCCAGAGGCTACTTACTTTTTCGCGGATGATGTCTGCACCTCCAACGATGCGTGCATTGAGTATCACTCCTGTATCGGCAAAGGTTTCGGCATAGCCGTCTGTCGGGTTTGCTCCCGGGTCGGTGGCAAGTGAGAAAGCACCGTCTGCCATGCGCAGACCGCGTATGCTGACGATATCATTCTTCTTGTTGCTCCAGTTGCCACAGGAATGAAATACTGTTCCGCCAAAGGCATCACCGACACGTGTCATGGCAGGCACGGCAAAGTCGAGGTAGCACTCTGGGGGCATCATCGTCACGGTGTCATCACTCATGCCTATTCCTGAGAAGTGGTAGGATGAGGAGAATCCATGTCCGGGTTTCACAAGGCAGTGGCCTATCATCTTCTCCTGTATGCGTGTGAAGTCGATGAGCAGGTCGGCGCAACGCCGCATAGCGCGGTGCATAAGGTCGGGATTGAGATAGAAGTCCATGAAAAACTCGTCAGGCGCGATGATGTTGCTCAATGTGTTGAGTGGCGACTGTACGTCGCAGAACGACATTGGTAGCATCCCTCGTGTGCGCTCGAGGAAATACTCCGTCATCCGCAGGGTGTGTCTGCCAATCTCGGTTTCTGCCACCGGACGGAAGTCAGCATTAAGTAGTTCTTCTGTAGATGCAAACTTTCCATCCACGGCAGGAGCAAGCCCGTCTTCCCACTTATAACCAAGTCCGAAAGCCGAGGCAACGGTGCCAAGTCCGTACCAAGGCTCAAGGAAATTTGGGATGTCGGCTTTGAATGCCATACTCGCTTTCAGGGCTCCGAGTTGCAGGGCGAGCGATGACTTCATGTCGCTACACCCACCGGCAAAGACCTCTGCCACACGCATACGGCGATAGACCAGTACACCGCTGTCTGCCTGCGTGAACTGTCGGCAACGCTCTTCCAATGGGTATTGGTAGGCTACGTATTCTTCAAAGTCGAACCGCTCTGGTGAGATGGGGGTCACCGAAGTCGCCTGCGAATCATGTTTTGTATTATCAAATTTGTCTATCATTTCCTTTGTGCATTATCTCGGTGCTATCTTGCGATATTGCGTCCAGCGGTTCATTATGCAAGTAACGTATTGCAGAGTCTCACTGCTACGCATATATCCGTGTTTCACCAATGAGGTGTTCTTGTAGTAGTAAGGGTCCTGCAGTCTTTTTACGTATGGTTTCATCCTCTCCCAACTCCAGATGGAGGTCATTCCGTCAGCAAGTGCCAACTGCTGGGCATCTTCCAGATGTGCCGCCCCACCGTTGTATGCTGCCAGCACCCATTTTATGCGGTTCTCCTCAGACGGGATGTGACGGTATTTGTCCATGAGGCGTTTTATGTATCGGCATGATGCCATGATGTTCTTTTCAGGGTCGTTGATGTCGTCTATAGGCAGACCGACGTGTGCGGCTGTTGCCGGCATGAGTTGCATCAGTCCGCGTGCGCCGGCAAACGAGCGCGCATTAGGGTCGAACATACTCTCCTGATAGCATAGAGCCGTGAGCAGACGCCAGTCCCAACCGCAGATAGACGAGTGACGGCGGAAGAGCATATCGTATGGACTGATCTTCCCTGAACGGCGGTCATATACAGGAGAAAAATGCGTATGGATAAAGCCTCCATTCATTTTCAGCACCTGTTCCATATCGGCAACTTCCTGACGTATGTCATCAGAATACCATGCGTCAAGTGCTTTCTTCAGTTGTGCCGATGTGCGTCGGCAAGCCCATGATGACTCCTTCTGTTTCGCACCGGTACTGACCATGTCGTGAGCATTTTCCTTGATAATGTGACGGGGTAGTGGAAAAGCTATGAAATCACCTTCTCCACGCAGGAGTCGTTCTATCATGTCGGTAGTGTCGCGGCACGCTTCACAGCGGATGAATATTCCGCATGATGAGGCAAACTGCTCTGCCATCAGATATTCTGCTCCAAGTGAGCGTTTGCGGTATTTGTACCATGTGTTGCGCCCTTCAAGTGTGAGGACGATCAGTTCGCCTGCTTTTATCATGTCGGGCAGGTCGTATTCTGCATCAGCAATAGGGGTAGGGGGAAGGGTGTCTGTGCCCGCCATCGTCACATCGCCAAAAGGTGTCTCGATGTTACCGTTGTCAGTCCTTTCTTCCTTACATGTGCAGAAAAGAAACAGAACCATTATGTATAATAAGCCTCTCCGCATTGATAGAGCATTCTATTGTGCCAGAATGACTGCAAAATTATAAAAATCTCAGTAAACATGTGGTACATTTCTTAAAAAGCACTACATTTGAAGCATGGACAGAAGATGAATGAACTTATGAAAGCACAGGAAGTAATAGATTATCTGGAAAGTTTACGCGATGAGAAGCAATGCGAAGTGAGCATGCGCTATTTCAAGACGGGAAAAGGTGAATATGGCGAAAATGATAAGTTTCTCGGAATACGTAACCCACAGGTGCATGAGACGGTGCGTAATGCGCGTGATTTACCATTGAGTGAGGTTTCGCAACTGCTTTGCTCCCATTGGCATGAGGTGAGGCTGTGTGCCGTACTTATTCTTGTGGATAAATATAATGCACTTGCAACAAAAAGGCTCATGGATAACCCTCAGGCAAAGATGCAACGGAAAGACATCGTAGATATGTATGTAAAGTATGCCGACCATATAAACAATTGGGACCTCGTTGATTTGTCCGTTTCAAAGATTCTCGGACGGTGGGTCATGGAAGAACGGGAAAAGGGTACGGCATTACTTGATTCGCTTGCCGACAGTGGCAATCTGTGGCGTGAACGTATGTCAATGGTTGCGACTCTTTGGACGATGCAGAAAGGTGAGTCTTTCTGGTGTCTGCGTTACGCGGAGAAGCATTTGCATCATAAGCATCATCTTATGCACAAGGCTGTGGGGTGGATGTTGCGCGATTTGGGTAAGTATGTCAGTATGGAACTTCTTCGTGATTTTCTCCGCCGTCATGCTCATGATATGCCACGCACCGCACTACGTTATGCCATCGAAAAGATGAACGAGACAGAACGCAAAGAGTGGCTTTGAGTTTTGCTTTCAATATTTGTTGCTATTGTGCTTAATTTTATTATTTTTGCAGACATAAATGTGTGGCAATCTACAAATGAAATCTCCCAATCGGGGCATTGAACGAATAAATCATACGATTATGGCAACAACATCAGCAATACAACCAAAGGAGAATCAAATGGTAATTACGTTTGACGATGTAAGTGTGATGCAACAGGTAAAGAAAACCCTTGCGCTAGTGAGAGGCGTAAAATCAATCACTATCCCACGTAAGAAACGTATGTGTGGTCTTGATCTTGCGTTGAAAGACGTGGAGGAGGGGCGTGTCTATCGTGCCGAGAGCGTTGAAGATATGTTCAAGCAAATCTTGGGAGACGACTATGTACAGCGTTGAATATACTGGGGCTTTTCGAAAGGATGTTAAGCATTGTGCCAAGAGAGGGCTGGATATCCAATTGCTTAAAGATGCCATCAATCTTCTTGCGCATGATGGAAAGTTACCGCTGGAATACCGTCCGCATATTCTCAGCGGTAAATACGAAGGTGTCTGGGAATGCCATATTAAGGGTGATTGGCTTATGACATGGCGACAATATGACGACCGTCTTGAACTCCTCATGCTTAACACTGGCACACATTCCGATTTGTTCTAATTCTCGACTTCGTTAAACTCTTCTTTATACCTTATTATAATAATTACGCGCGCGAGGAAAAAGGGATTTTCATCGCGCAGAGTTGTAAATCTTATAGCTTTGTCGATTTTCTTTTTCTTTCTTTCAAGATGTCTTTCCCAAGTGAAAATAATAAAAAATAAAAACATTGTTAATTGATGTTCGATGTAATGGGATTTTTATTACTTTTGCAAGTTGTTCGGACGATGGAAGAACGATAAAATGGTGTTTATTTGAATTTGTTGAAACTTTAAGTGTTTTATACGGATATGGGATTCTGGGGATTTCTGTCGAAGAAAGACAAGACAAATGAAACAATAGCAAGGGAAAAGGATACACTTGACCAAGGGCTTGAAAAGACAAAGAAAAGTGTATTTGACAAGCTAGCACATGCTGTTGTGGGTAAGACAACGATAGACGACGAGGTGCTGGACAACCTTGAGGAGGTGCTGGTGACGAGCGATGTCGGTGTGAACACAACACTCAAAATCATCAAGCGGATAGAGGAACGCGTGGCGCGTGATAAGTATGTCAACTCGTCTGAACTGAATACGATACTACGCGATGAAATTGCCAATCTTCTTGCCGAATCGGGAAACGATTCAATGGCCAACGCTCAGGAGTCTGCGGGCAGTAAAGGTCCGTATGTCATTCTGGTGGTTGGCGTAAACGGTGTGGGTAAGACCACAACAATTGGGAAATTGGCATGGCAGTTCCGTCAGGCAGGAAAGAAAGTCGTGTTGGGTGCTGCCGATACGTTCCGTGCCGCTGCCGTGGAGCAACTCGTGATATGGGGCGAGCGTGTCGGTGTGCCGGTAGTGAAACAGCAGATGGGGAGCGATCCTGCTAGTGTCGCTTTTGACACGTTGAAATCGGCTGTTGCCAGTGGTGCTGATGTGGTGTTGATAGACACGGCTGGCAGACTGCATAATAAAGTGGGACTGATGAATGAACTCACGAAGATAAAGAATGTGATGAAGAAGGTGGTGCCTGATGCTCCGCACGATGTGATGCTCGTGCTCGACGGCAGTACGGGACAGAATGCCTTTGAGCAGGCTCGGCAGTTTACGGCGGCCACCGAAGTAACATCTTTGGCTATAACGAAACTTGACGGTACGGCAAAGGGCGGTGTGGTGATAGGCATCTCTGATGAGTTTAGTGTGCCGGTGCGCTACATCGGACTTGGCGAAGGAATGGAAGACCTTCAGCAGTTTGACAGACACGAATTCGTGGATTCTCTCTTCAAATGAAAAGTATAGGGATAATCACACTCGGTTGCTCAAAGAATCTCGTTGACAGCGAGGTGCTGATGGGCAAACTTCATGCCATTGGCTATGATGTGAAGCCGGAGTGTGCGGATGCTGACATCGTGGTGGTTAATACCTGTGGTTTTATCGGTGATGCCAAACAGGAAAGCATCAATACCATTCTTGAATTAGTGCAGGCAAAGGAAGACGGAAAAATATGTCGGCTCTATGTGATGGGATGTCTCTCAGAGCGTTACCGTGAGGACCTCACAAAGGAGATTCCGCAGGTGGATAGGTATTTCGGTAAGTTTGACTGGCATGGACTCATAGAGGAACTGCAATGCGGGATGTCAAATCTGCCAGCAGTATGTCAACGCATGATAACCACCCCGAAGCATTATGCTTATATAAAGATAGCGGAAGGATGCAACCGCAGTTGTGCCTATTGTGCCATACCGTTGATAACAGGACATCACAAATCCCGCCCACAACAAGAGATTCTGGATGAGGTGAGAGAACTGGTGGCACGTGGATGCAAAGAGTTTCAGATTATTGCTCAGGAGACAACATTCTATGGGTTAGACCTTAATGGCAAAAATCAAATAGCGGGACTCATAGAGAAAATATCAGAAATAGATGGCGTGAGATGGGTGCGCCTGCACTATGCTTACCCGACAGACTTCCCTATGGATCTGTTGAAGGTGATGCGTGAGCGGAGGAATGTATGCCGATACCTTGATATTGCTTTCCAGCATATCTCCGACAATGTGCTGCAACGTATGCACCGCCATTTCACCAAGGCCGAGACATACGCCCTGATACGTGAGATACGTCGGCAGGTGCCGAGAATTGCTCTGCGAACAACGCTTATGGTGGGCTTTCCTGGTGAGACGGAAGAAGATTTTGAAGAACTCCTTGATTTCGTGCGTGAAGTGCGTTTTGAAAGGATGGGGGCTTTTACTTATAGCGAGGAAGATGGCACATTTGCCGAACAGCACTATACGGACGATGTGCCGGAGAATGTGAAGCAGGAAAGATTAGACCGCCTGATGATGGTGCAACAGGAAGTGTCGAAGAAACTGCATAAGTCTCTTGTCGGTACTTGTCAGCTGGTGATTATTGACAGGGTGGAAGGAGATTTCTACGTTGGGCGCACAGAGTATTCTTCCCCTGATGTGGACCCCGAAGTGCTCATATCACGCTCGGAGAATCTGCAGATAGGACATTTTTATGAAACTTTCATTACGGGAGCGGAGGAATTTGACCTTTACGGAACGACACAAAGAGAATAACAACTAATAACAAGAACTATGAACAACAAGGAATTTATTTCCCGTATGGCGGAAAAGACCAAGATGACACAGAAAGTAGTGACAACGCTTGTGGATGATGTCGTAGAAGCAATGGCAGAGCATTTCGCACAAGGCGATTCAGCAATGATTACCCATTTAGGTCTGTTTGAGGTCAGGGAGAAAAAGGCAAGAGTGATTGTCAACCCAGAGAGCAAACTGAAAATGCATGTACCTGCAAAGACGAAATTGGTGTTCAAACCGATTTTGGCTGTGAAGGAAAATGTTAACAAATAACATCGGAACTTATGAAGATTTCAACAAAAGAACTCGCTTCAACATTGGTTGAGAAGCACAAAATGAGCGAGAAAAAAGCATTGATGTTTGTCCGTACAATGTTTGAAACCATACATGAGGGCATAGAACAGGATGGCAAGGTCAAGATCAATGGATTGGGACGTTTTGCTGTCATTGATGTTGACCCACGCGAAAGTGTGGATGTGAATACTGGTAAGCGTACACTTATCCCGGGACACAAGAAACTCAATTTCATAGCAGAAAAAGCACTTGCACTCAGAGTTAATCATCGTCATTCTGATGAGCAAGTGGTGATGGGTGAGAAATACACTCCTGCTGAAATATCGTGGTTTGCAAAGTTGAAAAAGAAATTATTTAATTAAATAAAAAATGGAGAATATTGATATTCGTGAACTGAATGTACGGATAGAACAGCAAAGTGCTTTCGTAACGAATCTGACGACAGGGATGAATCAGGTCATAGTCGGTCAGAAACATCTCGTGGAAACACTTTTGATAAGTTTGCTGAGTGACGGACATATCCTTTTAGAAGGTGTGCCGGGACTTGCAAAGACATTGGCCATTAAGACACTTTCCAATTTGATAGAGGCTGATTACAGTCGTATTCAGTTTACTCCCGACCTTCTGCCTGCCGATGTGGTGGGTACGCTGATTTACAGTCAGAAGAATGATAGTTTTCAGGTGAAGAAAGGACCGGTATTTGCTAATTTCGTTCTTGCCGATGAGATTAACCGTGCTCCGGCAAAGGTGCAGAGCGCATTGCTTGAAGCCATGCAGGAGCATGAGGTGACTATCGGCAGTGAGACGTTCACCCTGCCACAGCCTTTCCTCGTAATGGCAACCCAGAACCCTATAGAACAGGAAGGAACGTATCCTCTGCCAGAAGCACAGGTGGACCGTTTTATGATGAAAGTTGTCATCGGTTATCCAACGCTGGAGGAAGAGAAACTTATCATTAGGGAAAATATTGCAGGAAGTCTGCCTATGGTAAAACCAGTGGCAACATCGCAGGAGATTATTGCTGCCCGCCAGGTGGTGCGTCAGGTGTATATTGATGAGAAAATAGAACAGTATATCGCTGATATCGTCTTTGCAACACGTTATCCAGAGCGTTATGCTCTGAAGGAGATGAAAGACTACATTAGTTTCGGTGGCAGTCCGCGTGCAAGTATCAATCTTGCCAAGGCAGCACGTGCTTTTGCGTTTGTGAAACATCGTGGATATGTCGTCCCGGAGGATGTGCGTGCCATTGCGCATGACGTACTGCGTCATCGTATCGGTCTCACCTATGAGGCAGAAGCAAACAACATCACCAGCGAGGAGATTATCAGTAATATCATAAACAAGGTTGAAGTGCCATAATTGATAATCATTTGGTATGGATAGTGCGGAACTGATAAAGAAGGTACGGAAGATTGAAATAAAGACACGCCGGCTGAGTAATAATCTCTTTGCCGGTCAGTATCATAGTGTCTTTAAGGGCAGAGGTATGGCATTCTCTGAGGTACGGGAATATCAGTTCGGTGATGATGTAAGGGATATTGACTGGAATGTGACGGCACGTTTCCATAGACCATACGTAAAGGTCTTTGAGGAAGAGCGTGAACTGACCGTCATGCTCATGGTGGATGTCAGTGGCAGTTTGGATTTCGGTACGCAAAAAATGCTGAAAAAGGATATGGTGACCGAGATAGCAGCCACTCTTGCTTTCTCTGCCATACAGAATAATGATAAGATTGGAGTCATTTTCTTTACTGATAGGATAGAGAAATATATACCGCCGAAAAAGGGCCGTAAGCACATCCTGTATATCATACGTGAGATGCTTGACTTCCATCCGCAGAGCAGGCAGACAGACGTGGGGCAGGCTGTGGAATTTCTTACGGACATCATGAAACGCCGTTGTACCGTCTTCCTGCTCAGCGATTTCTACACGGATTTGGAGCACTTGAAAAATCCTCTTACGATAGCCAATCATAAGCATGATGTTATTGCCATTCAAGTGTATGATGAACGTATGAAACAACTTCCTGACGTAGGACTAATGAAGATTGCTGATGCCGAGACAGGGAAAGAAATGTATATTGACACCTCATCAGCACGTCTGCGCAGGGCTCATCACGACCATTGGATGCAACGTGAAGGGCAATTACACGACATCTTTAATAAAAGTAATGTGGACAGTATCAGTATCTCTACAAGTGACGACTACGTCAAGGCATTACTCCTATTATTTGAACAGAGAGGATAGATGAAAAGGCTTTTTCTCATATTATGCATATTATTGGGTGCTTTGACGGCAGGTGCAAAAAGCACCGTCGAAGCGACTATTGACTCCATACAGATTCTCATTGGACAGCAGGCGCATGTCACTCTGACCGTCACAACGGGCTATAAGGACCGTTGCGAACTGCCTCCGTTCAAAGCTGGTGCTATGGTGCTGCCAAATGTTGAATTGCTTGAGATTTCAAAGCCAGATACTACCGACCGCGATGGAAACCGTGTCCTGACTCAAGTATATACCTTCACGAGTTTTGACGCGGGATTGTATTATCTCCCACCATTACCGGTAAAGATAAATGGGAAGACTGTCAAGAGCGAATCGCTCGCGCTGAAAGTCCTGACGATAGATGTTGATACGACGAAACTGGATGAGTTCTTTCCGATAAAGGATGTACAGGACAATCCGTTCCGATGGAGTGACTATTATCCTCTGATGTGGACACTACTTTTGTTGGTTGTGTGCATTGTAGGCTTCATTTATCTTTGGAAACGTCTTAAGGATAATAAACCTGTCTTCCTGCGCAGAAGGATAGTGAAGGTTGTGCCCGCACATACAAAAGCCCTTACACAACTGCAGGAGTTAAAAGCAGAGAAGGTGGACATCATTGCTACGGAAGAAGGGAACAAGGAGTATTACACACGGCTTACCGACACCTTGCGTCAGTACCTGAAGGAACGCTTCGGTTTTGATGCTACACAGATGACAACGTCGGAGATTGTCGATGCACTTAAAGCCGTGCCAAATCATGCTTCGTTCATGCATGAGTTGCAGGAGCTCTTCCAGACTGCAGACCTTGTGAAGTTCGCAAAATATACCACTCTTCTCAACCAAAATGACATGAATCTTGCAGGTGCCATAGAGTTCATCAATTCTACGAAGACAGAGGAACAGGCGCGTGAGGATGTGGTGACGGAAGAACTGTCGTCAAATGAACAACGCAGTATGTTGCATCGCCGAATAATAAAAATCTCTATTGCCCTACTGTCGGCTGTCGCTTTGGGTGGGATAGGGTATATAATATATAAGATGTATGACCTATTTATATAATAAAAAGTAAAGAGTCAAGAATAGAAAAGAAATTCGTTGACATAATAATATAGTAAGACATGACATTCGCGAGTCCATATTATCTGTTGCTGTTGCTTCTCATTATACCATATATAGTGTGGTATAAAAAGTGGCGTAATGGCTCGGAGGTGTCAATGCGTATAAGTGATGTTGGAGCATATCGTAATATCTCTCCAACGTTGCGTCAGCGTTTAGTCCATGCGCCTTTTATCCTGCGCTGTATGGTGTTGACTTTGCTAGTTATTATATTGGCACGTCCACAGACATCCAATTCGTGGCGTAATACTTCTGTCGAGGGCATAAACATTATGTTGGCTATGGACGTAAGTACGAGTATGCTTTCCACAGACTTTTCTCCAAACCGCATCGAGGTGGCAAAGAAGGTGGCATCGGAATTTATCGCAGACAGACCGAATGACAATATCGGTCTGACGGTCTTTGCTGGTGAGTCCTACACGCAATGTCCGATGACGACCGATCATGCTTCATTGCTAAATATCCTTGACAATGTGCGTACCGATCTGGCTGCTACAGGGCTCTTGCAAGATGGAACGGCTCTCGGCATGGGACTGTCAAATGCTTTGGCACGTTTGAAAGATGTAAAGGCAAAGAGTAAGATGGTGATACTTCTTACAGATGGTAGTAATAATATGGGTGCTATATCTCCAATGACAGCAGCAGGCATCGCCAAATCATTGGGAATACGTGTCTATACGATTGCTATCGGCAAGGAAGGGGTAGTGCAGTATCCGATGATGGTCGGAGGCAGGACAGAGTATATACCGGTGGAGTCGCAGATAGACACGAAGACATTACAGGAAATCTCGGCAACTACGAATGGCGAGTCGTATCATGCGACAAGTGCCTCGGAATTGCGGAAGATATACAATGATATAGACAAACTGGAAAAAACAAAATTTGATGTCAGAAAATACGACCGTCGCTATGACGCCTATCTGCCGTTTGCCATTCTGGCATTCATTCTGCTATTGACAGAAATAATACTCCGTCAGACATTGTTGAAGAAAATACCATAAATTGAAAAAGATGCGTTTTGCAGAACCGATATATCTCTATCTCTTGATTGTTGTAGTGCTGTGTATAGTGTTGCACTATTATACTGATATGCTTCGTCGCAGACGACTGGCAAGGTATGGCGAGAAAGCTCTTGTCCGACAGCTTGCAGGAGATATGGTGCACTGGAAACGACAGGTTCGTTTCGGGTTTACCATGGTGGCTCTAACAGCTGTCATATTGATGCTTGCCCGCCCACAGATGGGGATGCATGTGGACACTACCAAACGTAGTGGTATAGAGATTATGGTGGCTCTTGACGTGAGCAACTCTATGCTTGCCGAAGATGTGAGTCCGTCGCGCATGGACCGTTGTAAACTATTGTTGGAGAAACTCATTGATAAGTTTGATGATGACAAGCTGGGACTGATTGTCTTTGCAGGTGATGCTTTCGTGCAGTTGCCTATGACAGCCGATTATGTGAGTGCTCGTATGTTTCTCGCTGACATATCGCCAGGGATGATAACAACGCAGGGAACCGATATTGCTCGGGCTATTGATATGGCATCGGTATCTTTCTCTACTCAGCCTGATATAGGTAGGGCTATTATTGTCATCACCGATGGTGAAGACCATGAAGGAAAAGCCAAGGAGGCAGCCGAAGCAGCAAGAAAGAAGGGACAGAATGTCTTTGTGCTTGGTGTGGGAACCACCGATGGTGCACCGATTCCTCTTGAGGGGGAATATATGACAGATGAAAACGGTGCAACTGTTATGACACGGCTTAATGAGGAAATGTGTAACGACGTCGCTCAGGCAGGTGGTGGTTCATATATCAATATAGATAATTCCGAAGTGGCAGAAAGACGTCTGGACGAGGCTTTGGGAAAACTCGCAAAGAATGAGTTCAGTACGTCATCATTCAATCAGTATGATGAACAATTTCAGGCATTTGCCCTGATAGCTTTTGTTTTGCTTCTGATTGAAGTTTTCATTTCCGAGAAAAAGAGTAGGATGATAGGGAAGATAAATTTTTTCAAGGGAAGAAAGATGTTGTTGCTCACGGTCTTTTTCCTGACGACATTCTCACAGTCGCTGTCGGCTCAGACAGATAGGGACTATATACGGAGAGGAAACAGGGCTTATCATAAGAAGCAATATGATGTGGCTGAGGTCAACTATAGAAAGGCACTCGAAAAGAATGCCTCCAATCCTCAGGCGGTATATAATCTGGGAAACTCTCTACTTATGCAGGGTAAAGACTCGCTTGCGGTGGTGGAATATTCTAAAGCACTTGAGTTTGAGAAAGACAAAAAGCGGTTGTCAAAGATATATCACAATATCGGTGTGGTGTGTCAGGCATCCAAGATATTCGATAAAGCGATAGAGGCATATAAAGCCAGTCTGCGCCTTAACCCTACGGATGATGAAACACGTTATAATCTGGTGCTCTGCCAAAAGCAGTTGAAGAACAATAAGAATGACCAGAACAAACAGAATAATAAAGACCAAAATAAGGATAAGAACAAAGACAAAGATAAAAACAAGGATAAAAATAAAGATAAGAATAAGGATAAAAAAGACGAGCCGAAAAAGGACCAACAGGATAAACAAAATTCTGATAAAGACCGCAACCAACAGCCACAGCCAAAGGATGGCGAGATGGACAAGGAAACAGCCGAACAACTCCTGAATGCAGCTCTGCAGCAGGAGAAGGCAACACAGGAAAAAATGAAGAAAGTGCGTGGGTCAGGACGTGTCTTAAAGCATAATTGGTAATGGAAAAAAGGAAGAAAACGATATTTTTCAGTCTCCTTGTATTGTTTATTACATTTTGTGGAAATGGGATGATACAGGCGGCTGTTTTGAAGGGTTCTGCACCGACACATGTCGGGGTCGGAGAGCAATTTCAGGTGTCTTATACCATATCCTCGCATGATGTGTCAGACATAAGGCTCTCTCCTCCGGATGGACTGAAATGTATCTATGGTCCAACTACGAGCACATCATCCAGTTTCCAGATGATAAATGGTAAGACGTCAAGTAATGAGAGCACTACGTTCACTTTCATCTTTCAGGCAGAACGGGCAGGCACATTCACACTTCCTGCCGCATCCTGCTCGTATAGGGGGCAGAAAGTGAGCAGTAATAAATTGGTCATCAACGTCAGCGGTAAAAGCCAGAGCAATGGTAATATCACCCCATCTACTGGACGACAGCCATCGGAGTCGTACAGCGCAGGACGACGCATCACGGGTAGTGATCTGTTTATCCTTGTTAGTGCAGACAAGAAACAGGTGTATGAGCAAGAGCCGGTATTGTTGACTTATAAGGTCTATACTCTGGCACGGCTGAATGGTCTTGATGGTAAGATGCCCGACCTGAAGAACTTCCATGTGCAGGAGATAGAACTGCCACAACAGAAGAATTTCGCCATCGAGTCCTACAAGGGTAAGCGCTATAAGACTGTGACGTGGAGCAAATACCTTATTTTCCCGCAGGTGACGGGCAGTCTCACTGTGCCGAGCATTACGTTCACCGGTACGGTGGTGCAAGAGAATACAGCCATAGACCCTTTAGAAGCCCTTTTTAATGGCGGTGCAGCCTACACGGAGGTGCAGAAGAAGATTGTCGCTCCGTCAATTGATTTGAAAGTGTTGCCATTGCCTGAACGTCCGAAGGATTTCTCTGGTGGTGTGGGCTCGTTTACGATGGAGGCAACACTTAAGAGCCAAAAAGGCAAAACCTTTGCATCCGGCGAACCGATGACGCTACATGTTGTGGTGAAGGGTAATGGCAATATGAAACTTATGAAACAGCCAGTCGTGGAGTTTCCGAAAGATTTCGACCGCTATGACGCTAAGGTGAAAGATGCTACGAAACTGACGGAAGATGGAATCAGCGGTATGATAACGTATGATTTCCTTGCTGTGCCACGACATAAGGGGAAGTTTACCATCCCATCGGTCAAACTCGTATATTTCGATACGCAGACTCGTGCTTACAAGACTTTGAAGAGTCAGCCTTTTGAAATAGATGTACGTCAGGGTAAGGAGATGACGGAAGAAGAGCAGGAGACGTTGCGTCTTCTCAACACGGATATCCGTCATATCAAACTTGGTGAAGGAGGTAGGGGCAATGCCGACTCCTTGTTGTTTGGTAGCCTCTCGTACTGGTTGTGGCTCATCGTGTCATTTGTGCTGTTTGTTGCGCTTTTGATTGTCTTCCGCAAACGTGCCATTGAGGCTGCCAATATCAGCAAGATGCGTGGCAAGCGTGCTAATAAGGTGGCAACAAAGAAACTTCGTAAGGCAGAAGCACTCTTGCGTGAGGGTAGGCAGGCAGAGTTTTATGATGAGGTGCTACGCGCGTTGTGGGGATATGCTGGTGACAAACTCAATATGCCTGTTGAGGACCTTTCAAAAGAGAATGTCAGTGAGAAGTTTAGTGCAAAAGGTACTGACGAACAACTCATTTCACAGTTCATCAGTGCGCTTGACGATTGTGAGTTTGCTCGTTTTGCACCTGGTGATGCAAAGGGAAATATGAACAAGACCTACGATATGGCGGCTTCTGTCATCAGTAAGATAGAAAAGGGACTTGCTGTGATTGTCTTTCTCTTGATGAGTGTTCCGTTGTCTGCCGCCACCAAGGCAGAGGCTGATAGTGCGTATAATGCAGAAGACTATACCACAGCGATACGTCTATATAAGGCGGTGGTGGAGAAAGCCCCAAGTGCCGATGTGTATTATAATCTGGGCAATGCCTATTACCGTTGCGATAGTATTCCGCGAGCTGTGCTCAATTATGAGCGTGCGCTATTGTTTGCCCCCGGTGATGCCGACATACGTTTCAACCTTGAGGTGGCACGCCATAAGACGACAGATCGTATCGTGCCAGAAGGAGAGATGTTTTTCGTGGGCTGGTATAAAGAGTTTATCAATATGACATCTTCTGATGGATGGAGCCGTGTGGCAATCATCACATTTATCATGATGCTTGCCCTTGCCATGCTTTATGTGTTGGCTGGCAGGTTGGTGATGCGCAAAGTGGGTTTCTTTGGTGCGATATTGATGCTTGCGGTCTTTATTCTTGCTAATATCTTTGCTGCACAGCAAAAGTCACGTTTTCAGGAGCGGAGGGATGCTATTGTGATGTCGGCTGCCGTCAGCGTGAAGAGTACGCCGGCAGATAATGGTACTGACCTTTTCGTCATTCACGAAGGCACGAAGGTGAGCATCATAGATGAGTCAATGAAGGACTGGAAAGAGATACGTCTTGCCGACGGCAAGGTGGGTTGGATTAAAACCTCACAGATGGAGCGGATATAATAAGCTCGAGTAGCAACACTCAATATGTTTTACAATTCACAATGGGCATAACAGCATTTGATAGGGTTCTTTTTCCTCTGCTCAATGGTAGCGATTCGGCTATTATAGACCACATCATGCTTGATCTCACGACATGGTGGGTATGGATACCGTTGTATATTGCCCTTATTGTCTTGATTATAAGTAATAATGAGAACAACCGCAAAATCCTGATGCCTGTGCTTTCGGCTTTGTTGTGTTTCGCATGCACCGAAGTGCTGGCTGATGTCATTGCAAAGCCAATCTTCTGCCGACCGCGTCCGTTTGAAACCGACATCGTGGTGCGTCTTGTTGATGGCTACCGCCATTCGGGGTACAGTTTCTTTTCCGCGCATGCTGCCAACACCATGGGGCTGTGTGTGTTCATCTCCTTGCTGGTGAAAGACCGTATCATGACATTTGTCATGCTGTCTTATGCCTTGCTGACTTCCGTCTCCCGCATCTATCTCGGACAGCATTTCCCAACAGACGTTGTCGTAGGCATTGTGGTAGGGGCTGTCGTTGCCACTCTGGTGTATCATCTCTATCAAAGGATGAGTCGTGGGTCGCGGGGAGGCAACAGGTTCGTGTCGGAAGAATTGAGCACATCGGGATATTCGCATAAGGAGGTGGAACACGTAGCATCACTTTCGGTCGTGATATATGTATTGATAATTATTCACTCTGTAATAATCTCTTAAGCATTTTGGACACAAAACATATCAGAATCAGTGATTACGATTATAATCTCCCTGACCATCGCATAGCTAAATTTCCGAAAGAGCATCGTGATGAGTCAAAATTGCTAATTTATAATCATTCTGACATCTCGGAAGGTATCTTTCGCACGCTACCATCGTATGTTCCGCAAGGCACATTGATGGTGTTCAACAATACGCGCGTCATCCATGCCCGTCTGCATTTCCGCAAGGATACTGGAGCGCAGATAGAGGTGTTCCTGCTTGAGCCGTCTTTGCCGAGCGATTATGAGGAGATGTTTCAGTCGGTGGGCTCATGCTCGTGGATGTGCCTCATTGGTAATCTGAAGAAATGGAAGACGGGAGAATTATCGCTGTCCGTACCTATGGCAGATGGGCGGACTGCTACGTTGCGTGCCACGAACCTTGGGCAGAGGGGTACTTCCTTCCTCGTGTCGTTAGTATGGGATGGCGGATATAGTTTCTCGGAAATCATCGATGCTGCTGGCGAACTCCCTATACCGCCTTATCTTAACCGTGCAACTCAGGAGAGCGACACTCGCACTTATCAGACCGTATATAGTAAGATAAAGGGTAGTGTGGCTGCTCCAACTGCCGGCTTGCATTTCACTTCGGAGGTGCTCTCGGCTCTTGATGGGCGTGGTGTGGAGCGTGAGGAGGTGACTCTGCACGTGGGTGCAGGCACATTCAAGCCTGTAAAGAGTGAGGAGATAGAGGGGCACGATATGCACACGGAGTTCTTCTCTGTGGCGCGTACCACGATAGCACGCCTGTTGGCTCATAATTGTGAGGCTCTTGCTGTGGGCACTACGTCGGTACGCACTCTGGAATCACTCTACTATCTCGGACTGATGGTGAGCGAAAATCCAGCGACAGAGCCAGAACAATTACACGTCACACAATGGATGCCGTACGAGGGCGATTTGGCAGATGCGCATCTTGATGCTGTCGCATCCTTACAGGCGTTGCTGAACTATATGGATGCTCATCATTTACCTGTGCTACATGCCTCGACACAAATCATTATTGCACCCGGCTATAAGTATCGGATAGTACGGATGCTCATCACTAATTTTCATCAACCGAAAAGCACGCTCTTGCTCCTTGTTAGTGCCTTTGTGCAAGGCGATTGGCGCAGGATTTACGACTACGCCTTACAGCACGATTTTCGTTTCTTGAGTTATGGTGATTCTTCGCTCATCATTCCTTGAGAAGTCAACGGTCAGCAGTTTTTATAATTCATAATTCATAACTTATAACTCATAACTCACAATATTATGTATTCATTCGATGCGAAACAGATAACAGCCGATTTGACGTTGTGGATACGCCATTGGTTTGAGGAAAATGGTCGTGGCTGCAAGGCTGTGCTCGGCATAAGTGGCGGTAAGGACTCTACGGTGGCAGCTGCCTTGTGTGTCGCTGCCCTTGGCAAGGAGAGGGTAGTGGGAGTGATGATGCCCAATGGCATACAGGCTGATATTGACGACTCTCGCAGGATATGTGCTTTTCTCGGCATAAAGACTTACGAGATAAACATCGCCACCTCATACGAGGCTTTACTCACGGAGATGAAGGCGCGTGGTGTGGAACTGTCCGAGCAGACACTCATCAACCTTGCTCCGCGTCTGCGCATGTCAACGGTCTATGCCGTGTCGCAGAGCGAGAACGGACGTGTGGTGAACACCTGCAACCTGAGTGAAGACTGGGTGGGATATTCCACGCGCTATGGCGACTCGGTGGGCGATTTCAGTCCGCTTTCGCATCTCACCGTGCAGGAGGTCAAAGCCATTGGTAAGGAATTGGGATTGCCTCATGAACTAGTGGAGAAGACACCGTCTGACGGACTTGTCGGCAAGAGTGATGAGGATAATCTCGGCTTTTCGTATGCCGAACTTGACCGTTATATCCGCACAGGCGAGATTGACAATCTGGAGCATAAGAAGTTGATTGATACGAAACATCGTCAGAATCTGTTCAAACTCCAACTCATGCCGTCATTTGACCCACAACTCAATTTAATTGATAATTGATAATTGATAATTGACAATTCGCATGTTTTGTTTCACGCAGAGTCGGTTTTGCCTCTTTTTAAAAGGTGTTGCGCAAAAATGTAATGTGCTTATGCAAACAAGTTTTCAACACACATTCCATTTCCGCACAAATCATCATACTGATGATTCAAAACCTCAAACGCAAGGAGCAGAGCGCAAGCATAGCTTGCTACGCAAAGAGGTAAAAATGTTTTGCCAAGTAATTTGCCAATCAATTTATCTGTCATCGCTCGCAAAAACTCTGCGTAGCACCTACAAGGTGCGTCTCTGCCCTTTGCTCTGCGAGAAAACAGAAAAATAAGAATAACTCATAACTTAACTCACAATATCATGTTATTTTCAAAAGAAACTTATATTGCACGTCGCAAGGCGTTGAAGAAGAAAATGGGCAGTGGTCTGCTTCTTTTTCTCGGTAATAATAATGCTCCTGCCAATTATCCAAATAATGCGTTTGTGTTCCGTCAGGACAGTTCCTTTCTCTATTATTTCGGGCATGACCAAGAGGGGCTTGTCGGCATTATAGATGTGGATAATGATAAAGACTACCTCCTCGGTGATGATGTTGATATAGAGGATATCATCTGGACTGGTTTCGTGCCTTCGGTGCACGATTTGGCTGAAGAGGTGGGCGTGTCTCACTCTGCACCCTCATCTGCTCTTGAGGCTATCGTTCATGAGGCTCTGACAGCAGGTAGGCAGGTGCATTACCTTCCTCCTTATCGGCATGAGGCGATGATTCTCCTCTCTGACCTGTTCGGCATCAAGCCACAGCAGACGCGCCAGCAGGCAAGCGTAGCCTTGATAAAGGCTGTTGTCGATATGCGTTCCCTCAAGAGCGATGAGGAGATAGAGGAGATGGAGCGTGCCTTTACCATCGGTTATGAGATGCACACAGCAGCGATGAAGGCATGCCGTCCGGGTGTGACAGAGAAATACATCGAGGGGCTCATCGGTGGCATCGCCGAGAGTTATGGGTCGATGGTGTCGTTCCGTTCCATAGTGACGATGCACGGTGAGATATTCCACGGTTCGCCACAGATGAAACCGCTCGAGAGCGGAAGACTCATGCTCTGCGATGCTGGTGCTGAGACCATTGGGCATTACTGTAGTGACCATACGCGCGTCACGCCTATCAGTGGGACGTTCACACCTCGTCAGCGCGACATCTATTCCATCGTTGAGGCTTGCCATGACCTTGTGCTCGAAAAGGCTCATCCCGGCATGAAGTGGCATGATATGCACATGGATGTGTGCCGACTCATGACAGACCGCCTGAAGGAACTCGGACTCATGCGTGGCAACACCGAAGATGCTGTGCGTGAAGGTGCTCATGCCCTCTTCATGCAGCATGGCTTGGGGCACATGATAGGTCTCGACGTGCACGATATGGAAGGCTTGGGGCAGGAGTATGTCGGATTCGACGAGGAAGTGCGTCCGTCCACCCAGTTCGGTACAGACTGCCTGCGTTGCGGTAGGCGTGTGCAAGAGGGGTTTGTGCTTTCTGATGAGCCGGGAGTGTATTTCATTCCGGCACTCATTGACAAATGGAAGGCAGAGGGACTGCATCGCGATTTCATCTGTTACGACCGTCTGGAGGACTACCGCGACTTTGGTGGCATCCGTCTTGAAGATGATGTGCTGATCACAGCCGACGGCTGTCGTATGCTTGGCGAGAAGGTCATCCCTTATCATATAGCGGACGTAGAGGAGTTCATTGCACGGTGAAGCGACTGCTGAAAACGTGGATTTTGCCTATCAGTATTGCGATAGGCATCGCTGGCTATCTGGTGTATGTCAGTATTCCATCTTTGGATTTTACGCATCATGCCGTGGCAGAGTTTGTGAACTGGGCAAATCCTGCCTTGCTCTTTTGTATGCTACTGCTCTCGTTCTGTAAGGTGAACTTTGGCGATATAAAGGTGAGGCGGTGGATGCTCATCATGCTCTTGGTGCAGGTGGTGGGGTGTGTGCTGTTTCTTGTGCCACTCTTGTTGTTCCCTCACAGCAGTCTCCGTCTGCTCTTCGAGGGTGGGGTGCTGATGTTCGTGTGTCCTACAGCCACGGCTGCCGTGGTGGTGAGTTACAAATTGGGCGGAAAGATAGAAAACGTTATTGCTTACACCATCGTGTCGAACATTGCCGCTTCGGTGCTCTTTCCGCTTGTCATCTCGCTGATCACGGTGCAGTCGTTTTCGGCATTGGTGCTTTCTTTCTTGAAAATCCTCTTGCACGTGTTCCCTGTGCTCATCCTTCCGATGATAACGGCGGCTTTCCTTCGGCGTTTCTTCCCCAGATGCCATTCTTACCTTGCGAGAAACACGGAAGTGGCTTTCTATATCTGGGCTGTGACGCTGGTGTTCTGTATGGGCATCTCCACAAAGGCGCTACTGGAAAGCGACATCTCTTGGCAGATGCTTGTGGCTTTGTCGTTTGTCGTGCTCTTTTGTTTTGATATGCAGTTTCGCATCGGTCACAGGATAGGGAAGAAGCATCGCGACCGCGTCTCTGGCGGACAGACACTCGGACAGAAAAACACGTCTTTTGCCATTTGGCTTGCTTATACCTTCATGACACCCGTCACCGCGCTTGCATCAAGCATTTACATCATTTACCAAAACTGCTTCAACTCATGGCAACTCTATAAGCAGGAGAAGGAGAGGCATGACTGTTAGAATCTGTTTCAAACAGGTGCAGATTTCTATACTTATCGCGCGATGACTTGCTTTTTGACAAGCGCTCGTTTGGGCTTCGACAAACGCTCGTTTAGGCCTCGACAAACGCTCGTTTGTGCCTCGTCTTCCCATCGTTTGTGAGAGGTCAAACAAAGGCGCGTTTCTCCTCGTCCAAAGTCGCGGAACACCTGTTCCAATCGAGGGGATTCTCCGATGCCGTCGTGGGGGTGTCGTGATGCTCTCGAAGGGCTCTCCTGATGCCCTCTATGGCATCCCTTCGATGGTTATACGAGACCCCTTCGATGGTTATACGAGACCCCTTCGATGGTTATACGAGACCCCTTCGATGGGAATCCAAACTCTACTTGATGAAAATCCGGTTTCTATCTTTCGTTTTTCAGTTTCTCGCTTTCTTTTTTTAATTTCACGCTGAGAAGCCTTTCTAGCTCTCTCACAAGAAAGGGTGTTAATAAGTCTCTCCCTTTAGGGGGAGATTTAGAGGAGTCTTGAAGATTTATATTTTCTCTCTCGCGCGCGCGTACCTTATATATAGGGCATAAGTCAGATTAGTCAATGCTTACAAAAAATAAAATCTAAAAATACAAGTATTTTTTTGCTTTGTCTTCGCCTTGCACTAATTTTGTCCTCATATGAATGGGAAATACATTATAGATGAAAAATTTTATTATAGTGATTCTTGCAGTATTTCTTCTTTTTCGGTGGTCATGGGGAAAGGGTATAGGGTAGGGGGAATTTATATCATCAAAAGTTTTCCTCTTTATCTTTAACATCTAAATAGAACTGATATAGTTTTTTCCCAATCTTATCCTTCTTAAAGGTGCGTTCATGATTTTGGGGAGACATAGATAAACGCACCTTTGCGACCCCATTATTCAACTGTTCGAATTGGGCTGGCGTTACACTAAATTGTGCAGTAGATTTAAGTTCGGTTACGGGCATTACGATATTTCCTGCAACTATACCAGCAGATATGCTACCATTGTTTATGACAACTCCTTTAAGGGCAATAACTTCATTATTGAAAGTGCGAATTTTCATCGTTGGTTCATGCAGAAAAAACATTCGGCTGGAACTCGCTGTTGCAATAATATAATAAGCCGAATCTTGTTTTATTACACTACATTTTATAGAACATCCATCGCTTGAATATCTTACATTTTGAGCATGTGAAGACGAAACGCATGTAAACAAAATACTTGCGACAATTATTAATCTAAATAAATACTTCATTACAAATCGAATTTTATTAATATAGTAAAAAGGAAACTATCTTCTCTTTATTCTCGGTCATGGGGGATATTGATGGTAACAATTTGAATTTAATTCTTAAATATAAAATGGCACTTTGGATAATTTGAACATCCCCAAAAATATCCATATTTTCCTTTGCGATTCACTAATTGCCCACCACAACGTGGGCAAATGCCATTATTAATTTTCCGATAACGTAGATCAATATTTTTGCAAACATTTGCTACGTGTAGTTTCTTGGCTTCTTTTCCTCTAATAGACGCCTCTAATATCCGATTTACATATCCTTGAATATCTTCTTTTGGAATGACTATTGTCGTAAAAGATAGAATACTTTCTATCAATCTGTTATTGTTTACCACGATGTTTCGAGTCGACAAATTAAGAGAAGCCTTATTTGAAAAAACAACGATAGAATGAAAACAATAATTGTCCAAAGGGAGAATTGCTTGTATGGCTTTTTGATGAGAAAAATTTTGCATTAAAGGATTCCTGAATTTGTACTTATTACCATACACATTTTTTTGCCAATATTCGGATTCGTCTGTGCCAGTAATCCAACCTTTATAATTTTTAGTTTCGATAATAAAAATTCCGTAAGGGGAAAACACAATATGGTCTATTTGAGTTGTTCCGTATAGAGATGGTAAAATAACATCATTTACGATTATGAAATCATCAGGTAATTTACGTTGTAGTTTTTTTGCAACATACATCTCCCCTAAAGTTCCTTTTGATGGAATCAACCACCATAAAAGAAAGAAAAATAAAAAGGGAAAGATAGATATAAGTAAAAACATAAAACGCAAAATGTTATTTTTATAATGCTTTATTCAGTTCTCGCAGTATCTCTTCTTTTTCGGTGGTCATTGGCGTAGGGGTGCCGATTTATTTGTAATTGCCATTAATTTCCTTTTCCAAAGACGTTTCGATATAATATCTTAATTTTACCCCACCAATAATTCTCTATGTTTTGCTAGGAATATC
>JAGHTU010000074.1 GCA_018065185.1 Candidatus Equicola faecalis
TTCCGCGACTTCGGAGGCTGAAAACCAAGCGTGCGTTTGACGGCTCACAAACGATGGGAAGACGAGGCACAAACGAGCGTTTGTCGAGGCACAATCGAGCGTTTGTCGAAAGGCAATCGTGCGTTTGTCAAAAAACACCCCAGCGTTTGTCAAAAAAGTATGCCTCTGACAAATGACTTTTTCACAATAATTGTATGGTTTATTTTGAGGTGGAAAGATAAATACGTACTTTTGTAATTTGTCAAGAAACCGACAACAGATGATATTCAAATATGATGTTCTCGTCATTGGTGGTGGGCACGCAGGTTGTGAAGCTGCATGTGCTGCTGCCCGTATGGGGGCGCATACATGCCTCGTTACGATGGATATGAACAAGATTGCACAGATGAGTTGCAATCCTGCTGTCGGTGGTATAGCCAAAGGACAGATAGTGCGCGAGATTGATGCACTCGGAGGAAGGATGGGGCTGGTGACGGATGCTACAGCCATTCAGTTCCGTATGCTCAACCGCAGTAAAGGTCCTGCTATGTGGAGCCCACGCGCACAATGCGACCGCGAGAAGTTCATTTGGCAATGGCGTTGGCAACTCGACAATACAGAAGGGTTGGACATCTGGCAGGACGAGGCATGCGAACTGCTGACGGAAGAGCAAGACGGGCATAAGGTTGCCATTGGCATAAAGACGATATGGGGCGCGGAACTCTACGCAGGGAGTGTGGTGATAACCGCTGGAACATTCCTTAACGGGCTGATGCATATCGGCAGGAAGCAGGTGGAAGGTGGGCGCATCGCTGAACCATCAGTAAAACATCTCACAGAGAGCATCACGCAACATGGAATAAAGTCATATCGCATGAAGACCGGTACACCGGTGCGCATTGACCGCCGTAGTGTCCATTTTGAAGATTGTGAGCGACAGGACGGAGAGTGTGTTGACTATCGTTTCTCTTATATGGCAGGAAGTGATGAGGTGAGGCTGTCACCATTGCGCCAGTTGCCGTGCTGGATATTCCAGACCAACGAGGAATGCCACGAGGAACTGCGTAAGGGGCTGGCTGATTCTCCGCTGTTCAACGGTCAAATACAGAGCATCGGTCCACGCTATTGTCCGTCTGTGGAAACGAAACTTGTGACTTTCCCCGACAAGGGTCATCATCCGCTGTTTCTCGAACCTGAAGGAGAGGACACAAACGAGATGTACCTGAACGGCTTTTCGTCGTCCATGCCTATGGATGTGCAGATTAAGGCGTTGAGGAAGATTCCTGCCCTACGCGATGTAAGGGTGTATCGTCCCGGATATGCCATAGAATATGATTTCTTTGACCCTACACAACTGAGCCACTCACTGGAATCAAAGGTGGTGGAAAGACTATTCTTTGCAGGACAGGTGAACGGCACCACTGGCTATGAGGAGGCTGCCGGTCAGGGATTGGTGGCAGGTGTAAATGCCGCATGTCGTTGTGTGGGAAAAGAGCCGCTCATCATGAAGCGCGATGAGAGCTATATCGGCGTACTCATTGACGACCTTGTGACAAAAGGTGTGGATGAGCCTTACCGCATGTTCACCTCACGGGCAGAATATCGCATTCTGCTACGCCAGGATGATGCCGATGCACGACTTACGGAAATGGCACACCGTATAGGGCTCGCTACAGACAGACGTCTGGCATGGTGGATAGAGAAAAAGGAACATATAGATGAGATTATCCGTTTCTGTGAGGATTTCCACATCAAACCGCGCATCATCAACACGCGCCTTGAGCAGTTGGGCTCTGCTCCGCTCACGGCAGGATGCAGGCTGATAGACATTCTCGCTCGTCCGCAAGTGGGACTGAAGGATATGATAGAGTTCATTCCGGAACTGCGTGAGGTGACGGGACACATCGGAAACCGTCGGAATGAAACCATAGAGGCAGCAGAGATAAGGATAAAATATAAAGGTTACATCGAGCGCGAAAGGGTGGTGGCAGAGAAGATGCACCGTCTGGAGAACATACGCATCAAAGGACGCTTCGACTACCCTTCTATGACCGGACTCAGCATTGAGGCACGACAGAAACTGCAACGCATCCAACCGGAGACGCTGGCACAGGCGAGCCGCATACCGGGCGTTTCACCATCCGACATAGATGTGATGCTTGTGCTCTCAGGAAGATGAAAGGATAATTAATAATTGATAATTGACAATTGATAATTGACAATTGATAATTGGCTTTTAGTAATTGATAATTGAAGACAAAAAATAAAAATAATGAACAATCCTATTTTACTTAAAAACCTACGGAGCATTCCTGATTTTCCAATTAAAGGTATCAATTTCCGTGATGTAACGACACTCTTCAAAAGTGCCGAATGTGTGAAGATTATGACCGATGAACTGGTGGAGCTCTATAAAGATAAGGGCATCACAAAGGTGGTGGGCATAGAGAGTCGAGGCTTTGTCATCGGTAGTGCGCTAGCTGCACGTCTCGGTACAGGTATAGTGCTGTGTCGTAAACCGGGAAAGTTACCGGCAGACACTTATCAGCAGACATACGCAAAGGAATATGGAACGGACACGATAGAGATACATAAGGATGCTATCTGTGAAGACGATGTGGTGTTGCTACACGACGACCTGCTAGCCACAGGTGGCACGATGAGAGCAGCCGTAGATCTGGTGCGCAAATTCCACCCAAAGAAAATCTATGTCAACTTCATCATTGAGATTACAGATGAAGGACTGCACGGGCGTGACATCTTCGAGGAAGATACACCGCTGACAACGCTGTTAAGCGTATAGCAAACATTATATGTATGACTGCCGAGGAGAATGCCAGACGGTTAGAATATCTCAAAAGTATTGTGAGTTCTCTTCCCGAGTCACCAGGATGCTACCAGTATCTTGATGATGCGGGAAAAGTCATTTATGTGGGCAAGGCAAAGAACCTGCATAGGCGTGTAGCATCCTATTTCCGTCCGGAAGTGGACCGTGAAAAGACTCGTGTGCTGGTGTCGAAGATTATGGACATCAGATATGCAGTGGTCAAGACAGAACAGGAAGCATTTCTCCTCGAAAACTCACTCATCAAGAAATATACCCCACGCTATAACGTCCTGCTGAAAGACGGGAAAACCTATCCTTATATATGTGTCACAAAGGAAGATTACCCACGCATCATGACCACACGCAGAGTGAACCGCCGTTTTGCCACATATTACGGTCCGTTCTCACATCTTGGCAGTATGTATGCCATGCTGGATGTGATAAAGAAAACATGCAAGCCTCGCCGATGCAATATGCAGATGACGTGTGAGGGTGTGAGTCAAGGGCGTTACAAGTCGTGCCTTGAATGGCACATACACAACTGCAAGGCACCATGTACAGCTCATCAGTCGCATGAAGAATATATGCTGTGTATTGATGAGGCAAAGGAAATACTGCGTGGCAACACACGCGAGATATGTCGTTCTGCCCACAACAGGATGCAGGCACTGGCAGAAGAGATGCGTTTCGAGGAAGCCGAGGAGATGAAGCAACGCTATATGCTACTTGATGAGTATTGTAGCCGTAGCGAGGTGGTGAGCAATACAATAAACCATGTGGATGTATTCTCCATCATAAGTGATGAAAACGCGGCTTTTGTAAATTTCCTGCACGTCATCAGTGGCAGTATCACACAGGCCCTTACCTTTGAATACAGGAAGAAACTTGATGAGTCCGACCTTGAACTCCTGCAGATGGGCATCATTGAGATACGTTCCCAGTATGGCTCAGCAACTAACGAGGTGATTGTCCCTTTTGATGTTGAAATGCAACTTGACGGGGTGACATTCGCCATTCCGCAACGGGGCGACCGCAAGAAACTTCTTGACCTCTCATTGATGAACTGCCGTCAGTACCGTTTCGACAGACTGAAGCAAGCCGAAAAGCTTAATCCCGAACAGAAGTCGGTGCGCCTGATGAAAGAGATACAATCAACGTTGCATCTGCCACAGATGCCGATGTGGATAGAATGTTTTGACAACTCAAATATCTCAGGTTCTGATGCTGTGGCAGGACTTGTGGTGTTCCGCAAACTGAAACCTGCAAAACGCGACTATCGCAGATTTATTATAAAGACAGTTAACGGTCCTGACGACTATGCATCCATGCACGAAGTGGTGGAGCGCAGATATACGCGACTGAAAGAAGAAGCAACAGGCAACGAGCAAGGAGCAAATTTCCCGAACCTTATCATTACCGATGGTGGAAAGGGACAGATGGGCGTTGTGAGTGATGTGCTAAGGGATTTGGGACTGCAGGTTCCTGTTGCAGGACTTGCAAAAGACAATCGCCACCGCACCAACGAACTGCTGATTTATGATGAAACAGGCTCCATCGTATCTGTCGGACTAAAACAGGACAGCGAACTATTCCATCTTCTGACACGTATTCAGGATGAGGTGCACCGCTATGCCATATCATTCCATCGTGACCGCCGCAGTCGCCATCAAGTACACTCCCATATTGACGACATCAAGGGCATCGGAGAGAAGACAAAGCAACTGCTGCTACAGAAGTTTCATAGTGTGCGCCAAATCAAAGATGCTGACCTTGAAACATTAGAACAGGTCGTTGGCAGACACAAAGCACAACTGATTATTGACAATTTATAAATTATAACTTCTCCTTGACCTTTTTCAGCAGATCACTGGCAAAGATGAAATCAGAGAGCTTTTGATTCTTTGACGTCAGCACTTCATCTTTCGTACCACGCCATTCCTCGTGACCGTCAGCAAGAAAAATGATGCTTTCACCTATACCCAACACGGAATTCATGTCATGCGTATTGATGATTGTTGTTATGCCATATTCGCTTGTGATGCCATGTATCAGTTCGTCTATGACGAGCGATGTCTTAGGGTCAAGACCCGAATTCGGTTCGTCACAGAGCAGATAGCGTGGATTAAGGGCTATGGCACGTGCAATGGCTACACGCTTTTGCATACCTCCAGAAATCTCTGCAGGATAGAGATGTTCTGCATTGCGGATATTGACACGGTCAAGACAGCGGCGTGCCTTGCCCATACGGTCGCGCAAGGTCATGGTGGAGAACATATTGAGCGGAAACATCACGTTTTCCAGCACCGTCATCGAATCAAATAGTGCAGCAGACTGGAAAATCATCCCCATCTCACGGCGTAATTGCACCTGCTGTTCTTTTGTCATTGTTACAAAGTCACGACCATCATACAGTATCGTTCCGCTGTCAGGCTTAAGCAACCCTACAATATTCTTCATCAGGACGGTTTTGCCACTTCCGCTCTGACCAATGATAAGGTTGGTCTTGCCATTTTCAAACACAGCATTGATGTCAGTAAGAATCTGGCGTCCGTCAAAACTCTTGCAAATATTCTGTATCTCTATCATGACAGAAGTTGTGTTAGGAATATATCTGAAAACAATATCAGGATGCTACTGCTTACCACGGCATCGGTACCAGCCTTGCCCACCTCTACACTACCGCCTTCTACGGAATATCCGTAATAGGCAGGCACAGAGGATATGATGAAGGCGAAGAACAGGCTCTTGATGATGCTCATCCATGCAAACCATTCGTTGAATGAGTGCTGCAAGCCATACGTCAGGTCATCCACCGTGATAATCTGCCCAAAGATGGCTGTGGCATAGGCTCCTCCCATACCGGCTGCCATAGAGAAGACCACAAGGATAGGCATTATCGTTATCATACCGCATATCTTAGGGAGAATGAGCCAGCATGCCGAATTGACACCCATAATATCAAGTGCATCTATCTGTTGCGTCACACGCATCGTACCTATCTCCGATGCTATGTTCGACCCCACCTTTCCGGCAAGGATGAGACACATGATTGACGATGAGAACTCCAGTAGCATTATCTCACGTGTGACATATCCTGTGGAGAACCTCGGCATCCACGGGCTCTGTATATTCAGTTTTATCTGTATGCAGATGACGGCACCGATGAAAAACGAGATGAGGAGAACGATACCTATCGAGTCGATGCCTATCTTTGACATCTCACGCACATAAGACTTCAAGAACATACGCCACCGTTCCGGCCTTGAGAATACTCTATGCATCAGGAGGATGTATCGCCCTAATGTCGTTAGATATCTTTTCAAAAAGTTCAGCATATCGTCTTTCTATTTTATATACCACTTATTATCTGCTTTGACCATCGGCACAAGCACCTTCTCATTCGTACCATTTCCGAAATACAGGCGCAGGATAACGTTGGCTAATGTTTTCTCTTCGTTCACATCACTATCTTCCACTCTGATAGAATCTATGCCACCAAAGTTGTCGGTCATCTTCGTGGCATAATCCTTCACCACTTCGCGCGTCTGCTGTTTGAACTCCGGTGCCATTTCACGTCCGCCATATATGCCGTCAAGGTAAGCATCCACTTCACCCACCGACAGATATTTGTAATAGCGTACCGCCTCATTTGCCGGTGATGTCTCAAGAATCTCCTTGGCGCACGATGCAAAACACGTCATCATACCTATCAATATGCAAAAATAGGAAAAATGTTTCATTTCTGGCGAACAAATACGTTTATTGGTGTTCCCGAAAGGTCCCAGTTTGCCCTGATTTTGTTTTCAAGAAATCGCCGATAGTTTTCCTTAATATACTGTGGCAGATTGGCATAGAACACAAATGTAGGTATCTGTGTGTCCGGCACCTGTGAACAATATTTTATCTTTATGTACTTTCCTTTTATTGACGGTGGTGGATAAGCCTCCACAAGTGGCAGCATCACCTCGTTCAGTTTCTTCGTACCGATGCGCTGCTTCCTGTGCAGGAACACTTCCTTGGCTGTCTCCAGCACCTTGAAGATGCGTTGCTTTGTCAGCGCTGAGGCAAAGATGATAGGGAAATCAACGAAAGGCGCCATCCTCTGGCGTATAGCATTTTCCATCGTCTTTATTGCCTCGTTGCTTTTTCCCTCCACTAGGTCCCATTTATTTACCACCACCACCAGCGACTTGTTGTTTTTCTGTATCAGATGGAAGATGTTCATGTCTTGCGCTTCCACACCGCGTGTGGCATCAATCATCAACACGCACACATCGGAATTTTCTATCGAACGGATAGAGCGCATCACCGAGTAAAATTCCAGATCTTCCTCCACCTTGTTCTTGCGCCTTATTCCTGCCGTGTCCACCAGATAGAAGTCGAAACCGAACTTATCATATCTTGTATAGATACTGTCGCGTGTGGTCCCTGCTATATCGGTAACGATGTTGCGGTCTTCACCGATGAATGCATTGATGAGTGATGATTTTCCTACGTTTGGCCGTCCCACGATGGCAAAGCGCGGTATGTTGCTGTCCACATCATCCTGTTTGTCGGTATTGAGTCGGGAAAGTATCATGTCAAGCAGGTCACCCGTACCGCTTCCCGTCGCCGCACTAATGCAATAAGGGTCACCCAATCCCAATTGGTAGAAATCAGCAGCATAGAACTGGTCGTCATTATTGTCGGCCTTGTTTGCCACCAGTATCACAGGAACCTGTCGGCTTCCCCGTCCGCGCTGTCCGCGCAAGATTTCTGCCACGTCCATATCAAGGTCAGTAACACCATTCTTCACGTCCACGAGAAAGAGTATCAGGTCTGATTCTTCTGTTGCTATCAGCACCTGTTTGCGAATCTCCTCTTCAAAGATGTCATCGGAATTAACCACCCATCCTCCCGTGTCCACCACGGAAAACTCCCGTCCGCACCATTCGCATTTCCCATACTGTCGGTCGCGTGTGGTGCCAGCCTCATCGCTCACGATGGCTTGACGCGAGTTTGTCAAACGGTTGAAAAGCGTACTCTTTCCAACGTTGGGTCTGCCTACTATTGCTACTAAATTTGGCATACTCTATTCGTTTTCGTTCATTATTTATATGTATCTAACTTATCCCTGCCTCTTCTCATTCCGGATTATACCCGAAACTGTTAAGTTCACGGTCGGAGTTGCGCCAGTCCTTATCCACCTTAACGTATGTCTCCAAATATATCGGTTTATCGAAGAAACGCTCCAATGCCTTCCGCGCCTCCATGCTCACTTTCTTCAGAGCCTTGCCTTCGTGACCGATGATGATACCTTTCTGCGAGTCACGCTCCACGTAAATGACGCAACGTATATGAATGACTTTCTTTTCTTCCTTGAAACTCTCCACGCGCACCTCTACGCTGTACGGTATCTCCTTGTCATAATAGAGGAGAATCTTCTCTCGCATTATCTCGCTCACGAAGAACCGCGCTGGTTTGTCGGTGAGTTGGTCCTTATCGAAATAAGGAGGAGAGTCAGGCAACAGTTCCTGTATGCGCTTCATCAAGATATCTGCCCCGAAACGGTTTTTTGCCGAAATAGGCAGTATCTCAGCTTTCGGCAATAGTGTGTGCCAACGCTCCACCAATTCGCCAAGCGTCTTCTGGTCAGTCTCGTCGATTTTGTTTATCAGCAGTATCACCGGCACTCCTGCCTCGTCACCTGCACCACGACTGATGCGGTTCACCTTTTCAAGGAAATCGGCATTCTTCGTCGCGTCTTCTATCACGTCGGTGACGTACAGCAGCACATCTGCATCCTGCAGGGCCGACTCGGAGAAGGCGAGCATCGACTGCTGCAACTTGTAATTCGGCTTCAGCACGCCGGGAGTGTCGGAAAAGACAATCTGCATCTCCTCCGTATTGACAATACCCATGATGCGGTGGCGCGTGGTCTGTGCCTTGAAAGTCGCTATTGAAATACGCTCACCAACCAACAGGTTCATGAGCGTACTCTTTCCTACATTCGGGTTGCCGACAATGTTGACAAAACCGGCTTTATGCATTATTCTTCTGTTGATACAGCCAACTTGCCTCTGTAATAACCACAAGAAGGGCATACACGGTGATACTCATAGAAAGCACCACAGTTAGGGCATTTTGCCAGTGCAGGCATTTCTGCATGGTCGTGACTTCTGCGCTTCGCAGTTCTAGCATTTGACTGTCTTCTTTTAGGATGTGCCATAGTTATTTACTTTTTAATGATTTAATAATTTTACTTTTTCTTTTCACTCGCCCTTTGGCATGAGTTCCTTCAATTTGTTCCAACGAGGATCTGTGCCTGCATCTGTCCCATTGCTGCTTCGGGCAGCCGAGTACTCCTGAAGAGTTTTCATCATCTCCGCATAGCACTTACCAGTATCGTGCACATGCTGAATGGGAATCATCAAGGCAACATTCTCGTAGAGCCACCACGACACATCCACCACTCCGTCATCTGTCGGCTGTAGCGACTGTATCATGTCTTCCTCATCCTTAGACGCCACACAAATGTTTGCTTCGGCATCAGTGGAGATAGGCAACTCCATGTCGTCAAGGCAGCGGTCGCATGGCACGATGACCACGCCCTCCACGTGTGCTGTAAGCGTATAGTAGTTTTCCGTCTTGCGTATAGACAATGCTGCATCTACCTGCCCGCTACTCACTTCCGTGGCTTCCACCGCATGAAAAAAAGCATCGTCCAACGTAAAGTTTAGTGTCGTAACACCTTCCTTCAACTCGTCCAGATTTACCTTAAAAGTTTCCAAACAGGACATAGACGCTTATTTTTCAGCCTACAAAGGTAGCATAAACCGAATACATTACAAAAAAATTATTTCTATTGTTAAGGAGCCACCTACCTTGGGTGCTTAAATCTGCTTAAAGAAATCATTTCCTTTATCGTCAACAAGGATGAATGCTGGGAAGTCCTCCACCTGAATTTTCCAGATGGCTTCCATACCAAGTTCTGGGTACTCAACACACTCAATACTCTTTATGTTTGAATGGCTCAGGAATGCAGCCGGACCGCCTATCGAACCGAGATAGAATCCACCATGCTTCTTGCAGGCATCCGTTACGGCCTGTGTACGATTGCCCTTGGCTATCATTACAAGACTTGCACCATTGTCCTGGAACTCATCCACGTATGGGTCCATGCGGTTGGCTGTGGTTGGTCCCATACTTCCGCAAGGCATTCCTTGTGGTGTCTTGGCAGGACCGGCATAGAGCACAGGGTGGTCTTTGAAATACTGTGGCATACCTTCATTGGCATCAAGACGTGCCTTAAGTTTGGCATGAGCAATATCACGCGCCACAATAATTGTACCATTGAGGCTGACGCGCGTAGCAACAGGATATTTCGACAGTTCCTTACACACCTCGCTGATAGGACGGTTGAGGTCTATCTTTACAGCATCACCCTCGCCTGCCGTGCGTAGTGACTCAGGGATGAGTTCGTATGGTTTGTCGTCCATCTTCTCAAGGAAAATACCGTCTGCAGTAATCTTACCCTTTATATTGCGGTCAGCAGAACAACTGACTCCAAGACCGATAGGGCAACTGGCACCATGGCGTGGCAGACGGATGACGCGCACATCGTGAGCAAAGGCTGTGCCACCGAACTGTGCACCGAAACCTATCTTCCGAGCCTCCTCCAAGAGTTGTTTCTCAAGTTCCACATCGCGGAAAGCACGCCCCGTCTCATCGCCTGTCGTCGGCAAGGAATCGTAAAACTTCGTTGAAGCCAGCTTCACCGTCAGCAAGTTCTTCTCTGCCGATGTGCCACCGATGACAAATGCAATATGATAAGGCGGACAAGCAGCCGTTCCCAGACTCTTCATCTTCTCCACAAGGAAAGGAATGAGCGTCCCCGGATTTTGTATGCGTGCCTTTGTCTCCTGATACAGATAGGACTTATTTGCCGAGCCACCGCCCTTGACCACAAATAGGAAACGATATTCCATACCCTGTGTGGCTTCGATATCAATCTGTGCAGGAAGGTTACACTTGGTGTTCACTTCTTCGTACATTGACAGAGGGGCATTCTGCGAATAGCGCAGGTTGTCGGTGGTATAGGTGTCAAACACACCCTTTGCCAACGGCTCCTCATCCTCGAAGCCTGTCCACACCTGCTGACCTTTCTCGCCATGGATGATGGCTGTACCGGTGTCCTGACAGAAAGGCAACTGACCCTTGCAAGCCACCTCGGCATTGCGGAGCATCGTTAGAGCCACATACTTATCGTTATCCGACGCCTCCTTATCAGAGAGGATGGCAGCCACCTTCTCGTTATGCTCACGACGAAGCATGAAGTTCACATCATGGAAAGCCTGAGCAGAAAGAATCTCCAACGCCTCACGGCTCACTTTCAGCACCGGCGTACCCTCAAAATCACTCACCTGGACACCATCCTTCGTCAACAGACGATATTCAGTCGTGTCCTTGCCAACTTGAAACATTGGCGCATACTTAAATTCTGTCATATTTAATGATGTTTTTTGTTAGAGTCTTTGTATCGAAGTGCAAACTTACATAAAATTCTCGGATTTTACACCCATTGAAATAAAAACTACAGTTATACGCCTCTTCGATGGCTCCTTTGATGGGAATCCGGTTTCCGTCTCTCGCTTTTCCATCTTTGCTTCGTCGTCAATCGCTCGGGCAGGGTGTCTATTCCTATCACGCAGACTTCTATACTTATCGCGTGATGACTTGCTTTTTGCCTCGTGCTCACTCTCAAGTGGTGCTTACCTAAGGCTCTTCCCATCCTTACCTCTCTAACATCTTAGATGTTCGAAGTCCAACATCTTAAATGTTCGAAGTCTAACATCTTATATGTTCGACGCCTAACACTTTAGATGTTCGATAGCTCTCCTGCGCTTGAGGTTTAGGTTGCCCCCAAAAGATACCTACCTCAATATGGGAATAAACCGAGTACTCGCCATATACAAAACTCTAAGCGATGGAAAGAGACAGCCCATGCGACAAATGGAGCAAGCCCCTCTCTTTGCACCAAATGGAACTGCTTTCTTTCTCGCGCGTACATTATATATAAGGTATAAGATAATGAAACCTAAACTTTAGCCTTAACAATACAAAACAAATAATTCC
>JAGHTU010000061.1 GCA_018065185.1 Candidatus Equicola faecalis
TCCTAATTGATGGGAATCCGGTTTCCGTGGCTCACTTTTCGGTTTTTCACAGTTCCTCTTAATGTTTCACATAGAGTCGGTTTCTTGTTTTTCTCGCAGAGAATTTTGAGAATTAAAAGTTTAATGGTTTCTGTTTTATAACTCATATTTTATAACTCTTAACTGTCTTCCCTCGCGCGCGTGCGCGCGTACCTTATATATAAAGGCCTAAAGCACCACGAAGGCATAGTGTGCAAACAATGAACGGAGCAGCAACAAGAAATACACAAAAAATCCGTATATTTGCCAGCGTATTTGGGAAAGACAGATGTTATTAGCAGATTTACATACAGGTGAAAAAGGTATTATCGTAAAGGTCAAAGGGCATGGTGGATTTCGGAAACGCATCATTGAGATGGGTTTCATTAAAGGTCAGACTGTGGAAGTGCTGCAGAACGCCCCATTGCTGGACCCTGTGAAATATCGTATTATGGGCTACGAGGTGTCGCTACGTCATGATGAAGCACGTCTCATCGAAGTGGTCTCCGACACAGAATTCAAAGCAGACCATAAGAGCACCGAAGCACCAACGACACAGGAATACGAACCTATGGAAAGTGCCGAACATGCTCATCATACGATAAATGTCGCCCTCGTGGGCAATCCGAACTGCGGAAAGACATCGTTTTTCAATTTTGCATCCGGTGCCCACGAGCATGTGGGCAACTATTCCGGTGTGACGGTGGATGCAAAAGTGGGACAATGCCAGTACAACGGCTACCGTTTCAACCTTGTAGATTTGCCCGGCACATATTCTCTCTCAGCATATTCTCCTGAGGAACTCTATGTCAGGAGAGAGCTGGTGGAGAACACGCCCGACATCATCATCAACGTCATTGACACGAGCAATCTGGAGCGGAACCTCTATCTCACCACCCAACTCATCGACATGCACCTGCGCATCGTCTGTGCGCTGAACATGTATGACGAAACTGAGAAACGGGGCGACAGCATTGACTATAATAAGATCGGCGAACTGTTCGGCGTGCCGATGATACCTACCGTCTTCACAACAGGCAGGGGACTTGAGACCCTGTTACAGACATGTATCGATATGTATGAGGGCAAGGAAGACGAAGACCCTCACTTCCGTCATATCCACATCAACCATGGGCACGAGATAGAAGACGGAATCATGACCCTACAGAAATCGCTAAAGAAAGACTCCACCCTGCGCGACCGTTATTCCACACGCTACCTGGCGATAAAACTCCTTGAAGGCGACCGCGACATAGAACAACTCATCTTCAACCGTCCGTACGGAGAAGAGATGCAACGAGTGCGTCAGCATGTGGCAGACCGTGTGAAAGAGGAGACGAAACAAGACAGCGAGACAGCCATAATGGATGCCAAATACGGATTTATCCATGGTGCGCTACATGAGGCAGGATACAAGACTGGTGAGAAGGAAGACACATACCAGTTGACACATATCCTCGACCGCATCTTCACACACCGCCATTTCGGATTTCCGATATTCTTTGGTATCATATACATCATGTTCTGGGCAACATTCACACTCGGGCAATACCCGATGGACTGGATTGATGCCGGCATGACGTGGCTTGGCAGTACCGCATCAGGAATACTGCCTGACGGCATACTGAGAGACTGCGTCGTGGATGGCATTATTGCAGGTGTGGGTGGTGTGATAGTGTTCCTGCCGAACATTCTCATACTGTATTTCTTCATCTCCTACATGGAAGACTGTGGATATATGTCAAGAGCCGCCTTCATCATGGACCGCGTGATGCACCGCATGGGACTACACGGAAAGTCCTTCATCCCGATGATAATGGGATTCGGCTGTAATGTGCCGGCAATCATGGCAACACGCACTATAGAAAGTCGCCGTTCAAGGATGACAACGATGCTCATAATACCATTTATGAGTTGTTCGGCACGCCTACCGATATACATCATGCTCATCGGCACATTTTTCGCAGCACAATACCGTACGCCCATCCTGTTCCTTATATATATAATAGGTATCGCGATGGCTTGTGTCGCAAGCAAATTCTTCAGCCGTCATATCTTTAAGGGTGAAGACACACCATTTGTAATGGAATTGCCACCGTACCGCTTCCCGACAATGAAAGCCATCGGCCGTCACACATGGGAGAAAGGACGACAATATCTGCACAAGATGGGTACTGTCATTCTGGCAGCCAGCATCATAATATGGGCATTGTCATATTTCCCGCACAACGACAATCTTACACCTCAACAACAACAGGAGCAGAGTTATCTCGGACAGATAGGGAAAACCATCGCACCCGTATTCACCCCTCAGGGCTTCGACTGGAAACTTGATGTAGGTATCGTGGCGGGAGTCGGTGCAAAGGAAATCGTCGCCTCCACGATGGGAGTACTTTACAATGGAGACAGCGACACGACAGCCGACAGCAACAAATTCAGCACCATGCGGCAACTTATGGAAGCAGATGGCATAACCCCACTCATAGCCTTCTCATTCATGATTTTCGTATTGCTGTATTTTCCGTGCATTGCCGTCATCGCAGCCATAAGGAACGAAAGTGGCAGTTGGCGCACCGCCCTCTTCGCCGCCACCTACACCACCCTACTGGCATGGATCATTTCTGCACTTGTAACACAGATTGGACAAATCATAATTAACAATTAATCGAAATGGAGATTATTATTGTAACGGTTCTAATTGTAGCAGCGTGTTTCTATACTGTTTACAGAATCTATAAAGTATCCCAAAACAAAGGATGTAACTGTGAGGACTGCCACGAAAGAGGATGTAAGGGACATTGCCATTTGCTGATGTTACTGCTACTTCTTCTGCCGACTGCAACCCTTACGGCGCAAGAAGAAGAGGACTACAAACTGAAGATATATAGCAATGGTGAATTTGTGTCATCATTCAATAATTACACAGGCGACCGATTCTGCACGGAAGATCATAAATCAAACACTATTTGGGTGCCCGGCATACTATTGGGAGCGGAATACAGGATTACTCCAAAATGGACAGCAAAAATTGAAGGAGAGTATATCACCAATTATGGTATGATGCTTGACGAGCTTTCACTCACACACCATGTACACCCCGCATTTAACATTAAGGCAGGCGTTTTCGGCCTACCTTTCGGGCATCACAACACTGATTATGGCTATATGGATTATTTCACCGCGGGCGACCCTGAAGGCGACTGCGCACTCTTCTCAAGCCCAAACACAGAGATGGGTGTCTCACTGCTCGGAGAATTTGACTGCGGACTGTCCTATCAGGCAAGCATCACATCTGGCATGGCAGCCGACATGATAACACCGCTTTATTTCTTCTATAATGCGCATCAGGGGTTCAAGGAAGGGTCCGCCAACTTCACTTCGCCAGCCTACTCCCTACGACTCGGATATAACGGAATAAAGCACCTACAACTCGGTGCAGGCGTATATTACTGCAATAACATTGCCGATAATGTCACCATAGACCATGTCACATGGGATAAATTTACGGGTGGAGCACCTGTATTCCTGTGGTATGCCGATGCACAGTTTAAGAACGACTATATCACCGCACGCACGAGTTTCATGTCAGGCAACATTCAGAAAACTACGGAACTGTCATACCTCATAAACGAATGCAGTTGGGAAGGAGATAACGGGTATCTCGCAAAGCAGGCCATGTCGTTCATGGGCGAAATAGGCTGGAACCTTAAAAACACCTTCTATCCTAAGACGAAAGGACCAGAACTGATGCCCTATGCTCATTTTGAGTACTACGACACACAGAAAAAAGGCGACAAGGCAGATTTTTCAATCGAAGGAATAGCACCAGAAACCGTAATGAACCCACGCGGACAAGTTAATTTATGGAGCTTTGGTTTGAACTATCTGCCAAACGAGAACATCAAAATAAAAGCGGGTTATATGATGCGACATGTCGGTGGAGACAAAGACTTAGGCAAGAAAAACCTTAATAGTCTGGATATCGCCATTTCCTACGACTTCGATATCTTCACACTGAGATAAATACACACAAAAACATCTCTTCAATAGGTGCGTCATACAACTCATGAAGCACCCTTTTTCATGAATGTTCCGTAGAAAGAAAATGAAAACACCGACAGAATAGCACACGTCATTGATTAGTAAAAATTAACACTATTTTACATTAAAATTGTTTGCCACTTTTGGCAACAACATATAACTTTGCAAAACGAAAGTTTCCCAAAACGGAAAACTTCTCACGCCCCAACATGCGCCACACATACCCCTACGGCACACCAACGGGAAACTTTACACAAAAACATAAAAACAGAAATTTCACATAAAGAAAACATCCCCTACTAATGGAACAAGTACCATTCAGCATCAAAAAGCGTGACGGACAGAGCGCACGTTTCTCTTTAGACAAGATTATGAATGCCATAATCAAGGCATTTCAAAGCGTCAACGAGCCTGTGGATTTAAGTTGCTTAAGCAAGATTTTGACACATTTGAATCTTGACAACGACATCACGGTGGAAAGTATACAGAATCAGGTGGAAGAGGCATTGATGCAAGAGGGGTATTACAAAGTTGCAAAGAGCTTCATGCTCTATCGTCAGAAGCACACGGAGGACCGCGAGACGATGGAGAAGATGAATTTCCTTGTGGAATACTGTCAGGCAGCCAATGCTGCCACAGGAAGCAAGTTTGATGCAAACGCCAATGTAGAGCACAAGAACATAGCTACGCTGATTGGTGAGTTACCGAAGGGGAGTTTCATCCGTCTGAACCGCCGTCTATTGACAGACAGGATAAAGAAGATGTATGGAAAGGAACTTTCTGACCGCTATCTTGACCTTCTCACACATCATTTCATATACAAGAACGATGAGACATCACTTGCAAACTATTGTGCAAGTATCACGATGTACCCTTGGCTCATAGGTGGAACAGCATCAATAGGCGGAAATTCAAAGGCACCGACCAACCTCAAAAGTTTCTGTGGCGGATTCACAAACATGGTATTCATGGTCAGCAGTATGCTTTCTGGCGCATGTGCCACACCGGAATTTCTTATGTATCTTAATTATTTTATCGGTCTGGAATACGGAAAAGAGTATTGGAAAGAGCCTGATAAGGTGGTTGATATGAGCTTGAAACAGCGCACGATAGATAAAATCATCACCGACTGTTTTGAGCAGATTGTATATACATTGAATCAGCCTACTGGTGCGCGCAACTATCAAGCGGTGTTCTGGAATGTAGCATATTACGACCGCTACTATTTCGAAAGCCTGTTTGGGGAGTTTTATTTCCCTGACGGAAGTAAGCCTGATTGGGCAGGATTGTCATGGCTACAGAAAAGGTTCATGAAGTGGTTCAATGCAGAACGCCTGAAGACCGTCCTCACCTTCCCTGTTGAGACGATGGCACTGCTGACTGAAAATGGCGAATGCCGCGACAAGGAATGGGGTGATTTCACAGCCGAGATGTACGCCGAAGGGCATAGTTTCTTCACATATCTCAGCGACAATGCAGACTCCCTGTCAAGTTGCTGCCGCCTGAGAAACGAGATACAGGACAACGGCTTCAGTTATACATTAGGTGCTGGCGGTGTATCGACCGGCTCCAAGAGCGTATTGACCATCAACCTCAACCGTTGCATACAGTACGCTGTTAAGAACGACATTGATTACATTCAATATCTTGATGAAATAATTGACCTTTGCCATAAAGTTCAGACAGCATACAATGAGAACCTCAAGGACCTGCTTGCCCATGGTATGTTGCCGTTGTTTGACGCTGGCTACATAAATATCAACCGTCAGTATCTCACAATAGGAGTCAATGGACTTGTAGAAGCAGCCGAATTCCTCGGAATGGAGATAAACGACAATGAAGAATACCGCAAATATGTGCAGACAGTGCTCGGAGAAGTTGAGAAATACAACAAGATGTACCGCACCAAGGAACTGATGTTCAACTGCGAGATGATTCCTGCCGAAAACGTGGGTGTGAAGCATGCGAAATGGGACAGAGAGGATGGGTATTTCGTGCCTCGCGAGTGCTATAACAGTTATTTCTATATCGTGGAAGATGACAGCCTGAACATCATAGACAAATTCCGTCTGCATGGCAAGCCATATATTGAACATCTGACAGGAGGGTCTGCACTGCACATGAACCTTGACGAACATCTGACAAAGGAGCAGTATGCACAGCTTATAAAGGTTGCAGCTAAGGAAGGATGCAACTATTTCACATTTAACATCCCAAATACAATATGCAATCAATGCGGACACATTGACAAGCGTCATCTCAAGGAATGTCCTGAATGCGGGAGCAAGGATGTGGACTACATGACGCGCATTATCGGTTATTTAAAACGGGTAAGCAATTTCTCGCAAGCTCGTCAGGAGGAAGCACGCCGCCGTTATTACTACTCTGCAAAAAAGGAAAAAGTTAGAAAGACGGTATGAGATGTTGAAGTACGTCAATTACAGCGTTGTCTTTCAGGAAATACCCGACGAGACAACGCTTTCCATTAACATATCTGGTTGCCCTTGCCATTGCCCCGGTTGCCATAGTGCGTATCTATGGAAAGACGATGGCGAGATGCTCACCCCAAATGTCATTGACGACCTAATAAACCGTTTCAACAAAGATATCACTTGTATTGCATTGATGGGAGGAGATAAAGACCCTACGGAAGTGGAAGCGTTGGCACAACATATTAGAGACCATCACTCATGGTGCAAGACAGCGTGGTATAGTGGCAGACAGTACATTCCCCACTCTATTGACCGGCAGGTATTTGACTACATAAAGGTAGGCCCATACATTGAGCATTTAGGTGCACTGACATCGCCACGGACAAACCAGAAATTGCTCAAACGACTTGCCGACGGAACATTCGAGGACATTACCCGCCTATTTTGGAAGAAGACAGGCACCACATCTGTTAAAAATATTTAACAGACATCTAAATTTATCTGTTTATTAAAGTTTCTATACGGAATTTATTTACCTTTGCATCCGCTTTAAGTGAGCAAGTCATGATGGCGGGATAGCTCAGCTGGTTAGAGCGCATGATTCATAATCATGAGGTCCCCAGTTCAATCCTGGGTCCCGCTACTATAATCAAGAGCCGCAACATCATCGTATGCGGCTTTTTTCATTACAACGAGATTATGATTATTACTGTCATACAACCCGACACGAAATGGTGCAAACCTGAGGATAATATCCGCGAGGCAGAATCAGCAATTGCCCGAAATAGCGGAAGTGACCTATATGTATTACCCGAGATGTGGGGTACCGGCTTCATCACCAAACCCAAAGAAGAACTGCGAGCACTTCAGAAAAGCGGTGCTCTTGCCGAGATTGTAGAATGGATGAAGCAGAAAGCCCACGACACCAATGCAGCCATCTGTGGAAGTCTTGCAACCGAAGAAAACGGGCGATGGTATAACCGTATGCATTTCGTAAAGCCTGATGGAGAAGTCACGACATACGACAAGTCGCACCTTTTTACTTTCGGAGGTGAAGGATTTGAATATAATGCAGGAACGAGACGCGTGATTGTTGAGTGGCGCGGAGTAAGGATTCTGTTGCAGATATGCTACGACATGCGTTTCCCGATGTGGTGTAGGAACGTCATCACACCACAAAAACGTCCGTCTTACGATATGATTATATACTCAACAAACTGGCCTGTGGCACGAGAACTGGCATATAAGACGCTCTCCGTTGCACGTGCCATAGAAAACCAATGCTTTGTAGTGGCATGCAACAGAGTCGGCACAGACGAATGGGGCGAATACTTTGGCGAATCAGCAATAATACATCCATACGGTCATTTCATCACTAAGGCCGACAGGGACAAAGTATGCGAGATTACTGGAGAAATAGATATGGAAGCATTGAACCGCTACCGCGCAAAATTCCCGACACTAGATGACATTGTCTGGACAAACGAGTATTACTAAAACATCACACAACGACACGAGGGCGTGCCATTTCCAAGTGGCACGCCCTCGTGTCGTTGATAATCAAATTTATCGAAACCTGTTATAGTGGAAAGTTTATACCAAAGTTGACATGTCCGTTGCCTGACACCGGTAATCCTTGTTTAGCAAGGCTACCAAGTGTACGGTCCATACCAAGAAAGGCGCTGAATCCTGTTGTGTGGAAGTTGAGAAGCCAACCAAAACTCATGCCATAGGTACCTGCTGCTATATCGGCAGTTGCTGCAAAATGTTTTGTTTTCCAGTTTGCCGACAGACGCTCTTCATTCCAAGAATAGACACCATTGATACGAGTAGTACTGAGAAGTCCAAACGACAAATTCTTATAAGATGGCAATATATATTCCCCACCAATATTCAAAGTCGCCCCTAACATCGTTGTGCGTGAACCTGTATCACCATTATCCTGTAGTTCGTACAGTGTTGCAAGTCCTTCGACGAGACGGTCGCCTTCGCGCTTGAAACTATGCTCAGAGTCATCATCAAAGTTAAAAATATACTTATCAGTCTCAAATATCCTGTCTCCATTGGTAGATGCTAGATGGGTCTCATTCCATGAGATAAAGCCCAGGTCAAGCAATGCAGCAGAAAGACGCCAATCTTCACTTATCTTCCATTCCATACCCAAATCCATGGCAGCACCCCAACCATTCAAGCCGGTATTATCCAAATCTGCACCACTGACGTATGTGTGCGGTGTCTTATGTCCTTCCGCTCCACGCTCTTTTGTTTCTGTCTTATATTGAAGACCTTTAACGGAGGAGTTTATTTCAGCATTCGTAATGGCTGTATAAGCATTATTATCCAACAGCAATTGTGCCTTATTGAATGTTGCATCCACTTGTCCGTAACCGAGCAACACCTTCAATGTGGCGCCAACGCGAACCTTTTTGCTTAGCTGATGTGAATGTCCGAGAGCAATCTCGCCATAACCGATGCCCTGCGCATCAAAGTCGGTGATGTCATAAAAACTATTTTTAGGACCTTCTTTTGCCAATCTAAAGATAGAACCAGGGATTCTCGTGAAAACTCTCTCGCGAATATTGATTCCGATGAAGTTATATCCTCCCATTCCCTTGAAACCGACATTTAGAATATTAAGTTTCAATTCTTCATTGATACGATTGTTATCTTTCACCTTGTCAAGAAATTCAGAAGCACTGACTTTCGGGTTAAGGAACGTTGTCGTGCGCCCATCCACATTATAGAGGAATGTTTCCACTCCAGCATTACCCCGCATAGCCACATTCATGTTGGATATACCAGGCATTCCCACAAATCCGCTTTCATTGGCAAAGGCTGGATTCATCTCATATCGGAAAAGATAGCCGTCATTGAAATATCCCGACTGCGTTGACTGAGCATACATCACATCTGTGCAAACAATCGTACATAGGAATACTATTGCATGTCTTTTTATTATATTTACCATAATTCCGTCCTCCTTTTATTCGTCCTTTTTGATATACATACCATACACTTTTGCTCTGACATTCTCCAACAAGATTGTCATATCTGGGCGTAATTGTGCTTCCTGTTCAGAAACAACGTCTGCTTTCAGGTTGATTCCATCAAGAGCCTTAATCGTTCCCTTAACAACAGCTTTTATTTCCTGTTGCTCTGCAAGAGCATTAACCTCAGGCACCGTCACGGTGACACCTTCAATCTTATGTCCGCCATTGGTCAATGGCTCAATGGTAAGTTTTAATTTATAAGGCACGTCAGTAGTGACGAAGAAATTAACTTCCATAGAGTCAATCTCCACATTGTCGAGGTCGCCACTGTCATTCCACTCGTCAAACGTCTTGGCATAATTGATTTTAGAGTTCTCAGTCAGTTCCACAGGAGCATAGAACGAATATGTGCCACGAACAGCTTCAAGTTCACTGCCAAGAGCAAACTTCTTAATGACACCATTGATATTAGGATGGTCCACATTGATATTCAATTTATCTGGAAGACCTGCATGTGTTCTACTACCAAGGTCATAGCAGTCAAGGATATTTTTTGTATCAAACTTCACATAATCCATATCTTTATCCTTATATATATAAGGACGTGCAGGTTTCTCTGGAGAAAGACAGAAATAATTGTCATGAGTAGCACGGAAAGCTATCTTTTCAGAAGTCACTTCATCATACTTTTTCCCTTCGCGTTCATTTCCTACGCTCAGGCGACATGTTGCACCGATATTATATTGGTAAACAGGGTTATTTACGCTGAGATATATTTGCGGATTGCTGATGCCAAGTGCCGTACCAGTCTGGTTCAACACTTCCGGGATGTCATTCAGTTCCACAGGAGCGACATTTATGTTTGTAATATCATAATCAATATTACCCGAGAAAGTATTGACATTGATATCCGACAGATATGGAGAACAGGTGAACCCGACATGATCAGGAAGAACGAATCCCTGAAGCGCAGAAAGATCTATATCGCCTGTATATACAGCCACACGACCGCTCTGTATTTTGCACGTTCCAATAATGTCCAGCGCATGATTATGGAAATTGAAATTATCCTTATTATAATCAGCCAACTCTATACCATTGATATATACCGAAATACTGATACTACCATTTTCATCTGTCGTAAGTTCTTTAAGTCTCAGCGTACCTGTATTTTTATCCCAACTCTCTATCGCCTTACTCTTTTCCAAATCCAATTCAAGACCTTTGAGAAAAGCCATCTGTACATTTTCAAAATGTATGGCTTTCAGCCCTTGAGGAACACCTGATATGCTCAATGACACTTTTAACTCTGCAGTAGCACCAAGTTCAGAGATTCCTACTATCGCCTTGTCAATGTTCGAAGCACTGGTAGAGACGACTGTGGATGACTCCTTTAAGTTATAGTAACCTATCAACTCGCCCGAAGCCATTTTCTTCGAGTTCATGTACCCCTGCAAGTCCAAGGTACTGACAATAGGCTTTATCGTCGGTCCTGCAGCCGCAAAGGTATTTACCCTTATCGGATTGGACGGACCGAATTCGCCCTCCTTTATCAGATAATACCCATTCTCATCCTTTTGGATGATACTGTTTTCATCTATTTTCAGGACACTCTCCAATTTGGTCGCCTCAATGTTGATTGGGACTTCCAATCCCTCTACGGGAATACCAATGGTTGTTTCAATATTCGACAAATCATAATCATCATTGATACAAGATGCCAGAATCATTGCTGAAAACAACACAACAATCAATTTCAATTTCTTCATATCACGTTAAATTATACTACGATTTCCTTAATAACCAAACAGACACATAATGACTACAAAACATATCAAAATTTCGGGTTTTCATTAAAAAACCGTACAAATATAAGACTTTTTAACAAACACACCAAATACCATGCTTTTCTTTACGCCACATATATGTAAAATCAGTCAAAAGGTCATCATGTATTCACTTCACTATCAAACCTTTTTGACGAGACAATTTTAATTGTGTGCCGTGTAGAGACAGATGACAAACATCCTTATTCATCAATGAGACAGAAGATGTGTCGGCATGATAATTATAATCCGAGCCATCACTCAATACATAAGAAATAATCAATTCACCATTATGTACCTTCCATGTTTTGAGAGCCACATCAGCAGTTCGACCAATAGTCACAGCAACATTATCGTTTGTCATTTCTAATCCATTCCTATTAGGGTCATCATCAATCACCCATTTGCCGACAAGATTTGAAATATTAACAGCTGAGCGCATGATATCAGTTGAGTCCTCAATCATTACAGCCAATGTATCTCCTATGGTGAGCGTACCGACTAACTTTTCGGCTTTTAGAGCCTGACGATAATCACAAGTAATGTTTTTACCATCACCCAAACAAGAAAGTTGCAATAACGAGTCAGAGCATTCATTTATCACAGTGTAAAGGGTTGAGTCTGGTTCCTCTTCAAAGGCTGTGATATCTACATTATGATTCTTACAACTAAAAAACGTAAGTAACGTCACGAAACAAAAAACTATTTTTTTCATCATTCATTATTACATAAAAAAGAGGAAGGGATTTTGAAATTCCCTCCCTCTCGAATTTTTCAAGTTATTTTACTACTCTGCTTTAGCAGCTTGTGAACTCTGAAGATAGAACTTAACATTAATTACAGATTTAACGCCCCAAATATCTTCAACTTCCATTACTGCATCCACTTCAGTATCCTTATTGAGTGAAGTACTTGTGTAATCGAAAGTGATTGTCCTAGTTGCTTCAGTCCATACGAAATTCTTCATCAATCCATAATTAGGATTAGATTTATCCAATACAACAGAGATTGACTTGATACGGCTATCGTTCAAATAGAATTCTCTTGTAGTAGATAGAGAATAATCTGTGAAATGGAAGTCCAGCACTTTGGATATACCCATCTTTGGAACAACGCCACAGTCAACTGTTGTTTTCCACATATTGCTTGCCGCTGCAATACCATAGTTGATAGGACTAACAAAACGAATTGTGAAATTATCCTTTGCATCTGAAACATACTTCCTGTTGAGGTTGTAATAATCAATATCCTGTGTCATTGCAAACTTCTTATCATTGTGCAGACTTGTCACTTTACCATAAGCTGTGATATCAGCATTAGGGACTTTTATACTATATGCGCGAACAGCATTCGTAACAACGGCAACCGGAGGATTCTGATCATTTGTACAAGTAAAGAAGAATCGAGAGTCATTACTCTTTGTCCAACCGAACTTGCCTGCCACTGTTGCATTAGGTACCTCGTTTTCGTTCAACATGTTGAAAGCACCATCAAGCATATAAGTCAATGAAGCATCATTTGACTGTGCCCAAGCAATAATCATGTTTTCATCAAAGTCAACTCCTGGGACCTTTGTACCCTTGAAACCGAAAGCTACAGGTATTCTGTTGCCATTCTTGATGTAAGAATCGAGGTGATTTGGCTTTTCTACAGTAACCTTAACAGTGATTACAGTCACTTTGTGGTCTTCGTTATCCAATACCGTAATTTTGAAATTATTGTCATTTGACGTTCCAAGTTTAATCAATGCAGGATCATAGATAGCTTCAAGCTTAGGCGTAGCTGTACAAGTGATTGTTGGATATATTGCCGGTCTATATTCTGGATTCAGATTGAACTTCACAGATTTTGTTTTATAAACCTCAAGGTCTGCTGCAGAGAATTTACCTTTCAGGTCATTTGTAAGATCAATGAAAGCAAATCCAGACTGTCCATTGTAAGCATTTGCCTTTGCACCTGGCACTACAGTTGGTGTCAAGGTTACACTCTTCAGCAATTGACGAGCATACGAAACCTTTTGACTCCATTGTGCCACGGTACCATCATAGTTCAAGATATGATATGTAATAGTTGTCGGTTTGGCCAGGTTTTCAGCCTTACAAGAGAACTTAAAGGCACTATCAACCGCTGCACCTTCATAAACCTTTACCTCAGGAGCTTCTGCGAAGAAATCCTTGTCATATTCGATATAGAAAGCATAAACAGAGTCTGATTTTAGATTAGCTCTCATATAACTATCAAATGTTGTCGCATCTGGTTCATAGCCAAATTCTTTCGTTCCCAAAACCTGATTGTCGTCCCAGATATTCTGACATGCCTTTTCATAATATCCTGTGAATGTAAACTCACGACAAGGAGCTACTTTTTCAAGACTCAAAGTAATTTTATAATTACCCGTGATTGTCTTTTTAACTTCCTCACCATCAGCATTGTAACTCTTATAAGTATTCTGCAAAGCATACAACACTTCTTTACCATTAGACAACGGGTTAATCACAGTGCCCTTAGGATACTGACCCTTTGTCTTTACCGACATCTGATAGAAGCCATTACCTGTAGCCATTTGTGCGCGCGTCAACTTCTTTGTAGAAGGCATAAGTTCTCCAAGCGTCACAATAGGATGATTTTCATTCAATGAATTAACCAAAGAGAGTGTTGTGCTACTGAAATCAACTTCAGCAGGATTGATTGTTGCATAAAGGTATCCACCATTCTTTGTGATGAACATATCACCCTTCTTTACATTAACAGCACCAGGTAAGCCCTGTCCGAAAATAAATGGATCATTACCTACATACTCATTATAATGGAGTACTGGTATATCCTGTTTTTCATAATATAATCCTGTAATCAACGCATCTAGACTTTCAAACAGTTTAGAGAGATGTCCATTTATCTTTACAAGCTCTTCTTCAATCTCACCGATTTTTGCTTCGATGCCATTAATATGGCCTTCCAGCAATTCTGTTCTTAAAGCCTCGATTTTACCGCCTAAATCAATACCCAGAGCATCAACAACAGCTTCAAGTGTAGTCAATCGAGCCTCAGCTTCACCCATTCTTCTCTGGAGTTCTGTGACGTCTTCAGTAACCTTGTTAAGGTCTGTTCTAACAGAACCGATTTGAACATCTATTTTTGAATCCAAACCACTTATCAACGTATAAGCTTCATCAATTCGAGAATTAGCAATAGCTAACTTATCATTGAATGCATTAATGTCGGTGGTGTGCTGATTAACTGCTGTCTGCAAATCACGGATTGCTCCTTCGGTCTGAGCTTTTAGAGCATTGATAGCTGCCAAGTTTGCCTGAGCCTGTTGCAATGCCTCAGTCGCCTTACCATCAGCAGCAGTGATAGCAGCCTGCAACTTTGCATCAGCATCCTTATAAGCTTGTTCAATAGCAGGAAGCTGAGCTTTCAAAGCATCAATTGCACTATTAGCTGTTGCAACCTTAGAATCCAAAGATGAAATAAGACCCCTAACTTCGGTGTCATCATAATCATCCTTACTACAAGAAGACACTACCAACCCCGAAATGACGAGGCAGAGCATCCATAGTAACACATTAAAACTTTTTCTTTTCATAACTTTAATAATTAGAAATTTATAAAATTAAAACAATAAATATATCGTCGTATTCAACAACTCTTAATGTTCCACTATCAGTTCTACACACATAATGCGAGGACAAAGGTAGGGCGGAAAATTAAACTTTTTTAAAACATCTGTACCCGATTAGTTTACATGTAAACCTATTGGAGACACTAATAAAGAAAGCACTATAGCATATCGTCAGAAATATCCTTAAAGAAATCGTGTTCAAGAATTTTTGATATACGTTGCAACGTAGATGTATCTATCGAACTGCGCTCAAAAATCTTGTAAACATTTGTTCGACTACAACTAAGTTGGCGAGAAAATTCAACGATTGTAATATTCTTCTCCTCTACCACTGAATGTATTAAATGTCCTATATGCATAAAGTTAGATTTGACCTTTAACCAATATTCAGACCGACACCGTCACCCCCTATTCTTTTATATATAGAAATTGTTTCCATCCCTCTGCAGAGATGTATCCTTTCTTAAATCCATTCGGAACAGATAAACTTAAATCAATCTCTCCATTATCATTCACATCAAATACATTTCTGTCTATTTGAATCGGCACATCCCAATGTACTACGACATCTCTTAAGTTTTCACAATGACAGAATGCCCCCTTTTCAATACGTTGAACAGATGTAGGAAGTTCTATTCTCGTCAAACTATTGCAACCATAAAATGCCTGAAATCCAATAGTCGTAATATTCTTAGAGAAATCTATTGATGCCAAGTTTATGCATTTATAAAATGAACGTGCGCCAATCGTTTTCACGGTATGGGGTATATTTATCGACCGCAGTTCCGAACAATTTGAAAAGGCTCTTTCTCCTATGGAAGTAATGGAGTATTCTCTGCCAAGAAATTTCACATAAGATGGGATAGAGATATCGCCTTTGTAATTTGATTTATAGGTATAATTATGATATTGTATATATGTCACTTCGCACGTCAAATCGATAGTTGAAGTAATGTTGTAATAGATTTTCACTCCGTCATCATTTACGGCACTAAAGTCGTATGCACTTATTCTGATGCTTATCATACAAAATAAACAGAATACAAATCCAATCTTTTTCATAATGCTCCTTATTTTAGTTAAACAGCATATCGCTCTCCCCCGGCAATCACCCTTTGTCGAGAATTTAATTCAGTTTAATCTGTCTGTAAATGAAAAGAGCGTGGGTGATAAATCACACTGTCAATCCCACTCTCAGGTTCTGGAATACCTATATCAAAGGATTGCACTTGATACCCCACGCGTCTGATTATATAGTGTGAGTATATAACCACCACGAGAACGTATCGCGCATTATCTTCTTTGATATATTCAAATTTTCCAGATTTGAGAGAAGAAGACAACGTTGAAAACGTCTTTTCACCGACTACGCCCTACACGAGAGCCCTGTCGGATTTCCCATAAATACTTTGCCCGCCCCTCATGGGTATCAAGCGTTGCAAAAGTAGTTAATCATTTTTGAATTACCAAACACACCACATATTAATAAGGTACACGCGTACGCGCGCACGCGCGCGAGGGAAGACAGTTAAGAGTTATAAAATATGAGTTATAAAACAGAAACCATTAAACTTTTAATTCTCAAAATTCTCTGCGTAGCACCTGCAAGGTGCGTCTCTGCTCCTTGCGTACAAATCTTGAGCCATCACGAGATGGCTTGGCGGAAAGAATATGCCTTTTGAAAGCTTGCTTACAGAAAGGGATATTCTTTCTGACATTACCTCAAAAGAGGCAAGATTTGCTCTGCGAGAAAAACAAGAAACCGACTCTATGTGAAACATTAAGAGGAACTGTGAAAAACCGAAAAGTGAGCCACGGAAACCGGATTCCCATCAATTAGGA
>JAGHTU010000007.1 GCA_018065185.1 Candidatus Equicola faecalis
GCGTTTGTCGAAAGGCAATCGTGCGCTTGTCAAAAAGCATGCGTCAATATGAGGATTTCGAGCGCATAAAATCAAGAGAAAAATCTCTCTTTACAGAATAATTAAGAGGGTATTCCACCACCTTATACCTTATTAAACGCGCGCGCGTGCGCGCGAGGGAAACAAATATAAAAGTTTTGCAGAGTCCAAAATCAGCATACTGAATCTGTAACTGATGTGAGATTCATGTATCACTCCACTGCCTCACCGAGGAGAGTGGCAGATGTGGCAGACAGGATACGGCAACGCACGAGTTCGCCGATATGATGAGCACCCTTATCAAACACTACCACCTTATTCTGTTCGGTACGACCAAAGAGTTGCTTGTGTGAACGCTTGCTGAATCCCTCAACAAGTACGGAATATTCCCTACCAATACACTCTGTATTGCGCTCACCAGAGATGCGCGTCTGCAAATCTATGAGTTCGGAGAGCCTACGCAGTTTCGTATCTTCCGCCACATTATCCGACAGATGACGCGAAGCATATGTGCCTGGACGCTCGCTGTACTTAAACATAAATGCAGAATCAAAGCGCACTTCTTCCATAAGGCTCATGGTCTGACGGAAATCATCCTCCGTCTCGTCATGATAACCCACAAAGACGTCGGTGCTCAGTCCACAGTCAGGTATGATGCTACGGATAGCTTCCACGCGCTCAAGATACCATTGGCGCGTATATTTGCGATTCATCAGTTTCAGGATTCTGTCACTACCGCTCTGTACCGGCAGGTGTATATGACGACAGATATTCTCCTCATCGGCAATGACACGGAGCGTCTCATCACTCATATCCTTCGGGTGGGATGTGGTGAAACGTACACGCATCGCTGGTTGGCTCTGTGCCACGCGACGAAGGAGTTCGGGAAACTTCACGCCCTGAAAATCATAGGAATTTACATTCTGCCCCAATAGTGTGACCTCCTTAAAGCCCTTATCTTTCAGGTCTGCCACCTCACGGAGAATGCTCTCCACATCGCGACTGCGTTCACGGCCACGAGTATATGGCACGATACAGTAATGACAGAAATTGTTGCATCCGCGCGTTATGCTCACAAAACCTCCAATATTCCCACGGCACAGACGTTCCGGCACAATGTCACGATAGGTCTCGTCAAGACTGAGTTCCACATCCATAACCTTATGCCCCTGTTCGGCTTCAGCAATAAGTTGCGGAAGATGCAGATAGGAGTCAGGTCCTGCCACGAGGTCGGCATTATGGAGATTCAAAAGTTCCTCCTTCATGCGCTCTGCCATACATCCCAGCACGCCGATGACTACACGCCGTTGTTTTGCCACCTTTGTACGTTGTGCCGCAAGGACTTCAAGACGATGAAAAATCTTCTGCTCGGCATTGTCGCGCACCGAACAGGTGTTGAGAAATATAGCGTCGGCATCTTCCACCCTGTCACACACCTCATAAGAGGCTGTCCGCATGATGGCAGCCACCACCTCCGAGTCGGCAACATTCATCTGACAGCCATACGTTTCAATAAAAAGTTTCTTATGCATAAAATACACTTGTCTTTTTGCGAAGACAAAGATAATAATGATAATTGATAATTGACAATTGATAATTAAAATACTATCTTTGTGGACTAAACTACATGTACCGATTATGAGAGATTTTTTTAAGATAATGGGGGGCTATCTAAAGCCATACAAAGTAAACATTGTCTGGACTTTTATAATGAACCTGCTGAGTGCAGTGCTCAACATTTTCTCTTTTGCATTGTTGCTGCCTATCTTGAACATTCTGTTTAAGGTAGATCAAACCACATACTCTTTCATCCCATGGGACACAGCAGGAATGGATTTCAAGGAGATAGCCATAAACAATGGTTATTACTACTCCCAACAGATGATTGACACCTTCTCACCAGCAACGGCAATGCTCATCTTCGGAGGAATACTCGCATTTCTCACCCTCTTGAAGACGGCAGCCTACTTCGGTGGCTCAGCAACGCTCGTACCGATAACGACAGGCGTAGTGCGCGACATACGCAACCGCATCTATCGGAAAATCCTTGCCCTGCCACTATCATTCTTCACCGAGGAGAAGAAAGGCGATATCCTCACACGTGTCACATCAGACGTGAACGAGGTAAACTCATCAATAGGTAATTCCATTGATGCTCTCATCAAGAATCCTATTCTCATACTCGTATATGTTGGTACGATGTGCTATATCAGTTGGCAACTAACGATATTCACGTTCCTCGTCGTTCCGCTATTGGCATTCGGGATAGGAGCAATAGGAAAGAAACTCAAGGCGAAGTCATTATACGTTCAGCAAAAACTGAGCGAGGGCATTTCACAGATAGAGGAAACGCTCGGCGGACTGCGCATCGTCAAGGCGTTTGTTGCGGAGAAGAAGATGATGGACCGTTATCTCAACGTGAACAACGAGTACCGTCATGCTGATATGCTGGTGTCCATACGCCAGTCAGCTGCACACCCGGTAAGTGAGTTTTTGGGCACATGTATGATAGTACTAGTGCTATGGTTTGGTGGAACGCTGATCTTCTCCGGTCATTCACCAATCGATGCCAGCACATTCATCTATTATCTCGTCATACTCTACTCTACATTGCAACCGTTGAAAGACATTTCTAAAGCAGGCTACAGCATACAGAAAGGTATGGCATCAATGGAGAGAATTAACCGCATACTCAGTGCCGAGAACAATATCCGCGAGGCAGCATCGCCAATCACGATCACGCAAATGGAGCATGGCATAGAGCTACGCAATGTCAGTTTCTCTTATAATGCAGAAAAAGAAGTGCTGCATGACGTAAGCCTATCTATCCCGAAAGGAAAGACCATTGCACTCGTGGGGCAGTCAGGATCGGGAAAATCAACGCTTGTTGACCTTATACCACGTTTCCATGACATAACGAAAGGCGAAATTCTTATCGATGGTATTGACATCCGCACACTGACGATATCATCATTACGGAGCCTGATAGGCAATGTCAATCAGGAGGCAATACTTTTCAACGATACCGTTTTCAACAACATAGCTTTCGGCGCACAGGGTGCTACACGTCAGCAGGTGGAAGAGGCTGCACGCATAGCTAACGCCCATGAGTTCATCATGGAGATGGAGCACGGATATGACACGTCTGTGGGCGACCGCGGTTGTCGTCTGTCCGGCGGACAGCGCCAGCGCATAAGCATAGCACGCGCCATACTGAAAAATCCTCCGATACTCATACTCGACGAAGCAACAAGCGCACTTGACACGGAATCAGAAAGACTGGTACAGGATGCTCTTGAACGGCTCATGAAGTCGCGCACCACGATAGCCATCGCGCACCGTCTGTCCACGATACGCAATGCCGACGAGATATGCGTACTCCATGAGGGAGAAATCGTAGAGCGTGGCACTCACGACGAGTTGCTTTCAATCAATGGCTATTACCGCAAGCTACATGACATGCAGAGCCTTTAAGCAACGCCTGCTCCATGCCTATACGGAAGGAGAAGCACATGCCATTGCCATGCTCGTCTTCCAGATGCTTTTTTCGCTGACACCGACCGAGATTTACGCCGGACGGGATGAGGAGTTTGCCAGCGACCAACGCCTGCCGAAGATTCTCTCCCGACTGCTGCGACACGAACCTGTGCAATACATTCTGGGAAAATGCGAATTTTGCGGACACATCTTCTCGGTGAGTCCGGATGTACTGATTCCGCGTCCCGAGACAGAAGAACTTGTGAGGATTATAATAGACGATCAACGAAAGCCCCTCCCCAACCCCTCCCAAGGGAGGGAACAAAAAGTTTCTCCTCGGGGAGATATAGAGGGGACTTCTATCCTTGATTGTTGTACCGGCAGTGGTTGCATAGCCATCGCCTTAGCATTAGCTACACCGACGGCAGAAGTTTATGCTCTTGACATTTCTGAAAGTGCTATTATTGTGGCAAAGAAAAATGCCATACAATTAGGAGCAAAGATAAATTTTATTTGTGCAGATATACTGACACAAGACATAAAAGACACCTATGATATAATTGTATCTAATCCTCCTTACATCACAAACAGTGAACGTGCAAAGATGGAGACTAACGTGCTCGAATACGAACCACACATAGCCCTCTTTGTGCCAGATGATGATGCGCTAAAATTCTATCGCGCCATCGGGAAGAAGGCATTTACAAGCCTCACAGACGGTGGACGGCTATACTTTGAGATAAACCCTCTGTTTGCTGACGATGTACAGTTTCTGTTGCAACAGACAGGCTTTCAGGACATAGAAATTATAAAAGATAGTTTCGGTCGCAGACGATTCGTCAAAGCAATTAAATTCATAAACGATAATTAGCCCCTAACTGTTAAGCCTAAAACATACCTTTCACGCGCTGGATGGCACTGATTAGGGCATCCACTTCTTCCTCAGTATTATACATGGCAAACGAAAGCCTTGCTGTTCCTTCTACTCCAAGCTCACGCATCAAAGGTTGGGCGCAATGATGACCAGTGCGTATAGCTATACCTAGCCTGTCAAGCAACGTGCCGAGATCAAGCGGATGAATATCTCCCACCTGAAAACTTATTACAGCATCATCCGGACACCCGAACACTTTCAGTCCATCCACCTCCTGCATCCTGCGGAGAGCATACTGTGTCAGGCATTGCTCGTGATGATGTATATTCTCACGACCAAGGATTTCTAGATAGTCAAGAGCTATAGCAAGTGCATGTGAGCCGATATAGTCAGGCGTTCCTGCCTCGAATTTCAAAGGCAAATCCTCAAACGTACTCTTCTCGATGGTTACAGTCTTTATCATCTCACCACCACCCTGATATGGCGGAAGACGATCAAGCCATTTTTCCTTACCATAGAGCACACCTATACCAGTAGGTCCATATACCTTATGACCACTGAAAACGAAGAAATCACATCCTATGTCATGTACATTGACAGGGAAGTGCGGTACGCTCTGTGCTCCATCAATCAATACGGGTACGCCATGAGAATGAGCGATACGCACGATTTCATCAAGTGGTGTCACTTCTCCTAATACGTTACTCACATGGGTGACGCTCACCATTTTCGTATCGGGAGTGAACAGACACTCATAGTCGGCTATAGTCCTGAAAGTCTTTAACGTAAAACCATTCAACTGCCACGGCACGATGTTGCTGTGATGCTCCTTTGTAGATATAATCACCTCCCCGCCCTTACCGCCGAGGTAAGAACGTAAAGAGGAGGCGATAAGGTTGATTGACTCCGTTGTACCGCGAGTAAAAACTATCTCTTTTGGCTCCGTAGCACCGATAAACCGTGCGACGGTCTGCCTCGCCTGTTCGTGCAGCTCCGTTGCTGCCATCGAAAGGAAATGCACTCCACGATGCACATTGGCATTCACGGAGTAATATTCATCCGTGATAGCATCGACCACACATTTCGGCTTCTGGGTGGTAGCTGCATTGTCAAGATACACCAATGGCTTGCCGTAAATCTGCCTTGACAGAATCGGGAAATCCGCACGAACCTTATTTACTTCGAACATCAGCGTCCGCCACCAAGGGCAATATACAGATTTATAAGTCCGCTTGCTTTGTTATATGCATTCACCACCTCTGCAAGCTGTGCGGTGAGCAATGACTCCTGTGCTGTCAATACCTCAAGGTAATTGGCACGCCCACGATTCATAAGTTCACATGTGGCATCATAAGCTTGCGCCAATGATTCTGTCTCCTTCTTGAGATATTCTCCCTTGCGGTCAGCAGCCTGAAATTCTATCAGAGCAGTATTGACATCGTTGCCGGCATCAAGCACAGTCTGAACAAACTGCTTCTGTGCTATCTCCATCTCTATCTCCGACATTTTAAGATTTCCCGAGAGTTTACCCTGTGCAAATAATGGAGCTGTGAGCGATGCAAGCGCATTAAGCATAATCTGGGCAGGGTTAATCTCTCCCAACGTACCATTCATCCATCCTACAGACCCTCCGAGCGTAAGCTTCGGGTACATATCGGCACGCGCCACCTGCCTATTATAGAATGCAGCCTCAATGGCCTTTTGTGCAGAACGCACATCAGGACGGTTCTGCAACACTTCCAACGGAATACCTATACCAACCTCTGCTGGTGGAGTGAAATTACCAAATACGCCACGCGCAATCTTATGTGGAGCTTCACCCATCAAACGGCATATTACATTTTCAATGGTCAAAATCTGAGTCTCATTATCAAGAATCTGCGCTTTAATGCTATAGTAAGAAGCCGTAAGGCGGTCAACAGCAGCACGTGAACTCATACCTGCTTGCATCAATGCTTTCTGGGTCTCTACGCTCTCCTTCCAAACTTCCTCCGTCTTGAGAAGAATCTGACGGCTACGGTCAAGCATGAGTAACTGATAATAGAGTGAAGATATATTTGCGACCAACTGACATTGTACAGCCTGCATAATATCCTGAGAACGTTCCAACAACACACGTTGCGACTTCTTGGCATTGCGCAAACTTCCAAAGATATCCACCTGCCAATCTATATTCAGCGGCACATCATAGAGTTTCATCGTAGTACCATCAATATGAGTTATAGAGCCATTTGGTGACAGAGATACCGATGGCAGGAAAGCTTTTTTGGCGACATCCAGACTTATCTCCGCCTCTTGGATACGCTTCCTGCAAACTTCCATATCAAGGTTATGAGCAAGGGCACTATCGACAAGTGCTTCCAGATAATGGTCATTGAATAATGTGCGCCATGACAAATCACCCAAAGAAGATGTCTTGCTGGCCTGCTGTATTACTGCCGTATTACCATACGTATCAGCATCAATTTGTGGTTGCACCACATCAGTATATTCTTTATTCAACTCCTTGAGCCCGGCACATGACGTCAGCAACATCAAGGAAGCAAACACCATCATGGATGGTATATCAAATATTTTTCTTTTCATTCTTCATTAGGTTTTGAGTTTTCTATTCTCACTCCGAACACTTTCTCCTGTATCTTCTGGAAGAACATGAAGAAGACAGGAACAACAAATATCAGTGCAATGGTACCCACGGTCATACCGCCGATGACGCCCAATGCCAAAGAGCGATTACCCACAGCACCGGCACCACCACCGAGCACGAGCGGCACCATACCGATAACCATACAAGCCACGGTCATAAGTATCGGACGTAAACGGTCTTTGCAGGCATTATATGCTGCATCATGTATGCTCATGCCCTGACGCCGCTTCTCACTTGCAAACTCCGTAATCAGGATGGCTGTCTTTGCCAACAGGCCGATGAGCATAATCACACCCGTCTGCAAATAAATGTTGTTTGTAAAGCCCATGGAAGCCAACGGTGCCGTTACCGCAAATGCGCCCATCAAACCGAATGGTATAGAAAGGAGAACCGCAAACGGCACGAACCATGAGTCGTACAGACAAGCCATAATGAGATAAATACAGAGAATACATATAATGTATATAAACAAAGTATCATTGCTATTAGCTGTCTTCGCCGATTCACGCGACAAACCACCATACTCATATCCGCAAGTCGTAGGCATCACCTTCGTGAATGAAGCCTTGATGGCATCCATAGCTTGAGATGTAGAATAACCCGATGCGGCATCAACATTAAGCGTGATAGCCGGATAAAGGTTGAATCGTTTCTCGACACTTGAACCTACAGATGGTGTGAGAGTGACAAACTGCGAAATAGGTGACATCTTTCCGTTACCGGTACGCACAAAGATATTTTGCAACGACTGAGGATTTAGACGATATTCAGGCGAAGCCTGCGCCATAATGCGATACACCTTATTGAAGTTGTTGTAGTTAGAAATATATGCACCACCACAATAAGCACCAAGCACATCAAGAACCTCCTTTGTGGAGATGCCTGACTGTTCGCAAATGGCAGCGTTGACATCAACCTTATACTTCGGATAATTATTGTTGTAGGAATTAAATACAGAACCTATTTCCGGATGGGTCTTCAGTTCGACACACAATTTCTTCACATTCTCTGCAAACTCTTCCATATTGCGACCTTCATGATCCTGCACCTGAAGCTCGATAGAGTTACCGGTACCATAACCCGGAATCTGTGGCATCTGGAATGGAACGACTGTCGCTTCCTTAATGGATTGACAGTCAAGATATATCTTATACATCACCATATCAATGGAATGTTCAATACCCTTACGATCATCCCAGTTCTTTAGACGGGCAAAGATTGTACCAGCGCTTGCATTTGCACCTGACAACATTCCATAACCGGAGATTTGCGCTACATGTTCCACTTCATCATACTTTTCTATCTTCTCCACAACCTGATCAAGCACCTTTGTAGTCTGCTGCAAAGTATAACCTAGAGGTGTTGTTACATTCACGAACACCACGCCCTGGTCTTCCTGTGGCACAAGGTCGCTCGGTATAGCACGCATACACACCACCATCAGCACAGCAGCACAGGCAAGCAGGAGCCACGTCAGTTTCGGTTTTTTAATGAAACGCCCAACGCTCTTCTTATATTTTGAAAACAGGCCTCCATAAGCAGCATCAAACGCCTTCTTGGTATAGTAGTTGATGTTCTTCTTTCCGCCTTCGACATTTGACGGTTTCAGCATGATTGCACACAAAGCAGGACAGAGGGTTGTTGCATTCAGTCCAGACAGACCAACGGCAGCAGCCAAAGTCACACCGAATTGAGTAAAGAACGTACCTGATGTGCCGGGCATAAATGTTACAGGTATGAACACTGCCATGAAGACAAATGTACATGACAACACTGCAGAGAACACATCATGCATAGCACTATCTGTTGCCTTGACAGGGTTCTTCTCCCCACCCTCGAACTTAGCCATTACTGCTTCGACTACAACGATAGCATCGTCCACCACCGTACCGATGGCAAGAACCAAGGCAAACAGCGTTAGGATATTCAATGAGAAACCAGCCAGCTTTACAATGGCAAATGTACCTATCAATGATACGATAATTGATATCGTTGGAATGATTGTCGCACGGAAACTTTGTAAAAACAGATACACCACCAGCACCACAAGGAGGATGGCGATGACAAGTGTTTCCGTCACATTATGCATAGCAGCATTCAGGAAGTCATCGGAGCATTGGATAATATTGAACTTCAGTCCAGGAGGCATATCTTTCTCCATGTCAGCATAAAGCTCCTTTATTTCCTTGTTTACTTTCGTAGCATTCGCGCCAGCAGCCTGATTAACCATAAATGCTACACCCGGCTTACCATCCAGATTTGAAGAAAACGTATAACTCTCCGTACCCAATTCCACATCAGCAACATCACTGAGACGGAGAATAGCGCCATCAGTACGCGCCTTGAGCACTATATCATCAAATTCCTGATCTTTCTTCAAACGACCTCGGTACTCCATCGTATATTGATATGTATTACCCGAGTTCTCACCCAAAGCACCAGCCGGTGCCACCAGGTTCTGCGTACCGATAGCATTGAATATATCTGACGGCACCAGACCATATTGAGCCATTATATCCGGTTTCATCCATATACGCAACGCATATTTGTTACCGAAGCTCTGCACCTTACCCACACCGTTTACACGCTGGATACGTGGCAGGATATTGATGTCAAAATAATTCGCAATGAATTCCTCATCGAACTGTCCATCCTCACTGACAAGAGCGCCAATCTGCAAGATACTTGTTTGACTCTTATACACCTGGACACCGACTTGCGTTACCTCTGCCGGCAATAGACCAAGAGCCTTTGACACACGGTTCTGCACATTGACTGTCGCCATATCAGGGTCTGTCCCCTGCTCAAAAAACACCTGAATGGAAACCTCACCCGTTGAGGTAGCAGTGGAAGTCATATACATCATATCTTCCACACCATTGATTGATTCCTCCAAAGGCATGATGACAGAACTCATCACCGACGCAGCATCGGCACCGGTATATGATGTCTCAACATAAATTGTAGGAGGAGCAATATCCGGATACTGCTCTATGGCAAGAGACGAAAGTGACAGATATCCGGCAAGCAGAGTGACAATGGCAATGGCACCCGCCATCACCGTCCGCTTGGTAAAAAAATAACCTTTCTTCTCCATCATCACTTACCTATCTTTATTTTCTGTCCATCAGCCAGATTATTTGCACCAACAGTAACTATTTTATCTCCAGGATTCAAACCGCTTGTGACAGCGTAAATCTTTCCATCATTTATTTCCTCCACATCAACAACAGTTGCCTTAACAGTAGAGTCTTTCTGTACTACATATACAAGCGACCTATTCTGCAAACGGTTGATTGCCGTTTGAGGTATTGAGATAATGTCAGGGACAGTGGTACTATACACTACCGTACCGGAAATTCCAGAACGTAAAGCACCCTTAGGATTCGGGAAAATAGCCTTACAGGAAACTGAACCTGTAACAGCATCTACCACACCTGAGAATGTTTTAATCTTTCCTTCATATTCATACATCGTACCATCTTTAAGCATCAGTTTTACAGGCGGTAATTTTGATATTGCATTCTCCACCAGTGAATTTGTAATTTCGCCTTTTGCCGCTAACGTGATAGCCATAAAATCAGATTCGGTAAGAGCAAAATAAGCCTCAATATCACTATTGTCACTAATTACCGTTAATGGCTCTGTCATGGACGGACTTACCAAATCACCTATTCTATAAACTATCGTACCCACAATGCCATTTACCGGACTTGTCACAGAGCAACGGGCAAGATTGACACGTGCCTGTGACTCCTGCGCCTCTGCCATTCCAACGGCAGCCTGAGCATTCTTATATCCATTCAAAGCCGTCTCCATTACATAACTGCTCACGATACCCTTGTCAAAAAGCTGTTTATTACTTTCATAATTCAGTTTTGCCGTAGAAAGAGCTGCCTTTGCCGATGCTGTATTGGCTGCCGCGGTCTTCACATCCAGCTCATACTGCTGGCGGTCAACAACAAAAAGAAGCTGCCCAGCCTTAACCATCTGCCCTTCCTTGACAGCAATCGAAGTGATTGTGCCTGTCACCTGAGGAAGGATACTGACATCCTGCTTTCCCCGCAATTTGGCAGAATAGATGTAATCCACTACTTTCGTTTCTTTCTTTACTTTCATAGTTTCATAAGCAGTCTCTTCCACCTTTGGCGTTTCAACACATGACACCAATCCGAAAAGCACAACTACTGCAATGGCAAGCAATGGCAAAAAGCCCCACATTGCATTCTTCATGTAATTTTTCATAAATATATTTTTTAGTTAATATCTTTTGTTATTCATCCCATATTTCACGCTACAAATATAATGTTTTTCCATCAATTCGCCATCTAAGGATTTTAGCGTATCTCACCCTTGCGCCCAAAATCAAAGAGCTCCGACTCAGTGCGTACACGCCTACATCTACTCTCCAGCATCCGCACCACATCAGGATGCTGTGATGCCACATTATTATCTTCATGTACATCGCAAGAGAGATCGTACAATTCAAAAACAGTCTTTAGGGAATCTGCCACGTTGAGACGGACACCCTTCCACTGCCCATAACGTATGGCCTGTTTCCCTCCCTGTTCATGAAACTCCCAATAGAGGTATTCATGCCCCACCTGATGTTTTCCAAAAAGTGTCGGCAACATCGAGATACCATCAGTAGAGAGACTTTTGTCGTAAGAAAGAAGTTCTGCAAACGTGGGAAGTATATCCCAAAACGCCATCATCTGTGTATTATCCACACCCTCGCTTATATGTCCAGGATAGGAAACGATAAACGGCATACGTATTCCGCCCTCATAAAGGTCGCGCTTACATCCACGGTACGGACCATAACTGTTGAAATAATCGGGATTGGCACCACCCTCACGATGCGGTCCATTGTCGGAAGTAAAGATGAGGATTGTGTTATCCGCGATTCCGAGCCGTTTGAGTTCATTCATAACATCGCCCACATAGCGGTCAAGACGTGTCACCATTGAAGCAAATGCCGCCAACGGTCTGTCGGTTGCACCGTATGCACCCAACCTGTTCGGATTCTTTTCGGCATAAGGCTTTTCATCGGCCTGAGGTATTAGATGACAATAATAGTCAAAAACAGAATCCTGTGGTAGCCGCAGTTCTGCATGTGGCAGGGTATATGCCAGAAAAGCAAAGAAAGGACGTCCTGCTTGTGCATTCTTACGGATGAAGTCCATCGCACGGGAATGAATAAGGTCGGCAGAATATGTTCCCTCTCGATTTCCCATATTATCTTTCAAATCCACACGCTGAAGCCCGTTCCACAAATGGTCAGGGTAATAGTCGTGCGCACGGGTCTGACAATTATATCCAAAGAACTCGTCAAATCCCACACGTACAGGGTCAGACACCGACCCCGGGTAACCCAGTCCCCACTTGCCGAAGCCTCCTGTGGTGTAACCACAATCGTGGAACATCTGTGCCATAGTAAATGTACCTGCCGGCATCGCCACCTGTCCTTCAGGATTATGCCTCACATTACCACGTATAAAAGTATGCCCCGTATGAAGACCCGTGAGGAGTGATGCGCGCGAGGGTGCAGAAACAGCGGTTCCAGCATAACATTGCGTAAAACGCATACCTTCACTCTGCAAGCGTTCAAGGTTGGGGGTCTTTATAATTTTCTGTCCATACGGAGTGATGTCGCCAATGCCGAGATCATCAGCAAGAATAAACACTACATTTGGCGTCTTCTGCGCCAAGAGATTCATTGCGAAGAGTATCGCTCCGACCGTAACAAATATTTTTTTCATAGAGCAGATATATTGTTCATTACTTCCATTTTCAATTGGTCCATCCAAGGGCTCACATGACGGAAGAACATCCGATAGCCCTCGCAAAGATAATTATTTCCATCCGAATAACGGTTTTTCGGACATTCCCCATTACATGCAAACCGAAACTCGCACGATTTGCATCGCGCAGGCAACGCTGCTTTCATCCTTGCAAAATCCTGCTGGCGTTCACTACCCATGAGCTCTGCCAGTGGCACGCGAGTGATATTGCCCAGTTTATACTCTTGACGCACGAAATGGTCACACGCATACACATCACCATTTTTCTCCATCACACCGGCATTTCCGCACTCTCTTGAGAGCGTGCAGACACCAGGCAATGCGCCACACCAATTGGCAAGCGTAGCGTCAAACAACTGTACGAAAACCTTTCCGATGTCTTCCCGCACCCACTCGTCAAACACACCACAACAGAACTCGCCCCACCCCTTTGGCGTTACAGATTCTGGAGTGACGCCTGCATCTCTGGACAATGGGAGCTTGCCGTCCAAAGGTTCAACAACGGGCGTAAACTGTATGTAACGGCAATCTATTGATTTGAAAAAACGATAGAACTCTTTTGGCGTTGACATATTCTTACTATTGACAACAGCCATAGCGTTCCACTCCACCTCATATCTGTTAAGCAATTCTATCCCCCGCATCGTCCTCTCCCACGAGCGACAACGAAGAGAATCATGCTGTTCCTGCGTCCCATCAATTGACACTCCTACCAACCAATGATTATCATGAAGGAAACGACACCAGTCATCAGTAAGCAGAGTGCCGTTGGTCTGCAGGGAATTATCTATAATATGCCCGTCAGCATACTTCCTTTGCAAAGCGATTGCTTTTTCATAGAAAGACAAGGGTAATAAAGTCGGCTCACCTCCGTGCCAAGTAAACATCACATGAGAGGCAGACTGGGCTGAGATATACTCACGCGTAAAACGCTCAAGCAAATCATCACTCATCACCTCCTCTCCGCCAACGCCTGCATTTAAGTAATAACAATAACGGCAATGCAGATTGCATCGTGACCCGACGGGCTTCAGCATGACATACATCATTCTGTCTTTCATGCAGACAAAGGTATCAAATTCAATTGATAATTGATAATTGACAATTGATAATTAAAAGCCCCTCTAACTTTATTTGCCTCAGGCTCTTTCCCACGTTGCCTACAAATGATCGTGATCATTTGATAAAATCATCGTGATCATTTGGGCAAATCATCGTGATCATTTGAGCAAATCATCGCGATCATTTGGAGGCTCCGT
>JAGHTU010000052.1 GCA_018065185.1 Candidatus Equicola faecalis
GCAAATTTTTCAGCTATGTAACGGAAGTTTGGGTGAGTGGCTGAAACCAGCAGTTTGCTAAACTGCCGTGCGGGTAACCGTACCGGGGGTTCGAATCCCCCAGCTTCCGCAGCGTCAGAAGCCAAAGAAAATTCATTTTCAAATGGCAATGACCAAGGAAGCACAGGGATCATGAAATAATCTCCAGCTTCCGCAGCGTCAGAAGCCAAAGAGGTTGCTTCCGCATGATTTGCAAACCAACGATGGTGGATTCATCTAACGGTTAGGATACAAGATTCTCAATCTTGGCATAGGGGTTCGATTCCCCTATCCACTACAAAGGGCACTCGTTTTGAGTGCCTTTTTTCATGCCCAAAATCAGCCTCACAGATATACACAACCCCACTATAGACCACTACAGGGCACATTTTAGCCTCCACCCTATTTTATCGCTTTTCAATACTTATTTATATATGTTTTGTTACTTTTTCCCACCTATTTCCCACCCAGATATAAATATTATACTATATTTGCAAAGAAAAGACAAACAAAGGAAAAATGAGTGTAGCAAAAAAGGTTAGGAAAGATGGCGTTTATATTATAAGTGCCGATAAAGCAGACAACCCCAAGTTATGTGCAAAAATTCTTTCAAATGGTATGGAGAGTTTGTTTTTAGAGTATTACATGGGCTATAAGATAAACGACAAAAGCGGGAAGCCCACCCCACTAAAGAGACGTGAATATTTGGGGTTGAGGCTTTATAAAAATCCAAGAAAGCCAGAGGAAAAGGAACAGAATCGGCAATACATGGAACTTGCTAAAAACATACGCTACACCAAAGCCCAAGAAATGCTAAAAAGCACGATGGGCTACAGTCTGCCACAGAATGCCAAAAGCAGTTTTATAGATTGGAGCAAAGGATATTTGGCAAAGACTGTAAAGAAAGATGCAAGGATGATGAAGATGGCGTTAAATTGGTTTTATCGCTTTCTGGCGGACAGTCCAGAATATAAGATGTACAAAGATGCTTTGACCTTTCAGCAACTTACAAAAGACCTTATAACGGATTTTACTATATACTTACAGGCACACAGTAAGGGGGAGGGAGCAAAATCCAAATATCAACGCTTTAAGAAATGTATCAACTACGCTGTAGAGCAAGAAATAATAGTTAGGAATCCGTGCAAGGGTGTAACGATTAAGGTGGATGATAAAGTATTGAGGAAAGATATTTTAACAACGGATGAAATACAAAGACTTATTGACACGCCATTAGACGGACAGGGCGGGAGCATGAACCCAGAAATAAGGCGGGCGTTTATATTGTGTTGCTACACAGGTATAAGGTTTTGTGATGTCAAAGATTTAACCTATAGAAACGTGGACTTTGCAAATAGAGTGCTAACATTTGAGCAAAACAAAACAAAGGGGCACTCCAGCAATAGCGGTGTATCTATCCCACTAAATGACTACCTATTAAATCTTATTGGGTATGACGATAACCGAGATAAGAAAATATTTGTTTTGCCGTCTTATACTATGTGTGTAAAATCATTGAGGCATTGGGTAAAGAAAGCCGGTATAAATAAACATATCACATGGCATTGTGCCCGCCACTCGTTTGGCACAAATGCCCTTAATGGCGGTGCAAATGTAAAGACCGTTGCAAGCATTATGGGACACTCTGGTTTGCAATATGTAGAGAGATACACCAGAGCGATAGACAGCCTTAAAAGAGAGGCTATAGATAACCTTTTTCAAAAGTCCCAACAGACAGCCGATAAAGAGGATCTGGAAAGACAGATTGCAGAACTGCAAGCACAATTAGAGAAACTAAAAAAATAAAACGATGAGAACCCTTAATAATAGCACGTCGGAAATGAATTATGAAGAATGTTTGAACCTTACCACAGAGGATATAATAAAGATGTCCGAGCAAGAAAAGATTAAAGCGATAGCAATCCTACAGGGAGCATTACGAGGTGCACAGGATGTTATAGAAATATTCTGTGGAATACGAATACATAATTATCCAAAGCCTCAACCAAATAAGAATGGCTGTATAAATGTAGCGTTTCCCAAGCGTATCAATTAGATAACACGATAAAGAGTAAGGCGATGGTAAAAGATATAATGGCGATGTCTGTAAGCGAGTTTATAGAGGAAATCACCCTAAACCCCAGAGAATATGCAACCAATAAACTTGCTTTGTATAATTGGGCAGAACAGCAAACAGGGGGATTTGATAAAGAGAAATGCAAATTGCTTTTGGAAGAAATAACAAACATTATATACGAAATTAAAAGAGACCGACACAGGAAAGCATTTATAAAGATTGCCGATTTGGGGCAAAAAGCCTACAGATTTGACACTGAAGCGTTAGGAATATTATGTTGTTTCTGCAATGAGACAGCAAGGGATATTGTGGGAATGGATAAGGAAACAAGATGGGGGTATATTACAGAATTAGTGCATAAAGCAGATAACAAATGCTCACAAAACAGGGATGAGGCTTTGGGGTATTTTTATGGAGAGGACAAGTCTGGATTTCTTATAGACACCCTCAAAGAGCATATACCAGAGACAAACGGCAATGGTGGTAGAACAGCAAGCCCGAGCATATTAGACACGCCAGAGGCACAAAAGATATTCAATAAGGCAATAGAGGCAAGACTGATGGAGCGTGGTGGCGATAGTTATAAATGGAACAGAACAAAAGTCTTACTCGCCTATCTAATTGGGAGGTTGTTGGGGGATAAGTCCAAGCAGGGCGAATGGGGGATAGAATGGGTGCAGGATAAAAGGGTGCCGTTTCCAGATGTCGAGGCGAAAAGGCTTTTTGGTGTGATAAAATTAAGCGACCAAAGGCGCCCCAACAGACCAGCCCCCAGAGGCTACGAAACTATAGATTTACTATTTTAGAAAACATTTTATAAATATCCACAATTATCCACACTTTATCCATATGGATATTTGTGGATATTTTTATTTGCATTAACTCCGTACCTTGCATTTGCATTATCAAAGTGGAAGTGATAGACAGCCTTTCACAAAGATATTGCAAGGGTAAAGATGGCGTGTGCTGTCTAACACGACCGGAAGCCCAAACCCAAAAAAATCAGCATTATGGGTGAAAATATAATGCCAAACAAAGGCATTAACAAAAAGGCGGTTTTGACTGCCAGAGAGACAGCCCAGTATATGGGTGTAAGTATGAGTTATTTATATAAACTCACGTGTAATAAGGAAATCCCACACTATAAGCCAAAGGGTAAAATGGTGTATTTTGACCGTCTGGAGTTAGAAGCGTGGCTACATGGTAACAGGATAGCCACAAATGCAGAACTCAAACAAGAGGCGATAAACTATTGTCAGACAAAGAAAGGAGGTGCAAAATGATTTTCACAGATTATTACTGTTTTAGTAAATTATCGCTAAAGACAGCGACCAGATTGGATTGTGTAGCCTCAACAAAGAGTTATGAGATATTGGAACGAGCGAGAGCCACCAAAGCAAAAGCGGGCACAGAGAAACAGGATGCAATTAAGGTGGGGAGTTTAAGAATATACCATAACAGGACACCAGAGCATTATGGAGTAAATTCAGCAAGGAAGCCAGCCTATTCGGTAACGTTGGGGGGCAAAAACCTTTCTGGGGCGTATATCCCAAGTACCGAGTTTGAGAACCCAACATGCTTTATTGGTTGGGGCGATGTGAAAGGCACAAGCGATTTGATTGTATTTGTGTTTAGTGCCTTTGAGGTAATAGATGGGCGTGTTAGCGATGGAGCGATGTTGGAAATGTTTATTGCAAGAGACTATGCCCAACACTTTAGGAACGTATTGGATGCAGTACAGGATGGCTGTTTGGATGAGGAAATGAACCTATTAAGGGGAACAGCAGGGGCAGAAAATGTATGATACTGTATTTTTGTACCTACCAATAACGGAAGCGGGTGGCGTTGATTTTATGAGTGAGACGGCATGTTATATTGATAATGTGAATGAGCACACTTATAATGGCGTTACCCGCCTTTCTGGAGAAATTGGTGGACTACATGTTTTTATTACAGAAAATGCCCTTAAAATCAATGGTGGGAGCCTATGTAAATACTATTTGGGTGATAACTATCAAAGCATGACCAGAAAGACCACACAGGGAGCAATAGAGAAAATCAGCGACACCCTACACCTATCAATGGGGCGGGCAGATGTGCAGAGGATAGATATTGCTATGAACGTGGTATTAAAGCACCCTACAAACGTTTATTTTGACTGTCTGGAGGATTTGACACATGCAGAGCGATGGACACGGACAAATAGCCTATACTACGATTGTGATTTTGGGCTTTTGTGCTTTTATGACAAAAACAAGCAGACAAAAGCCGAACATGAGGAAATCCCAGAACTGTATAGGGGCAAAAATGTATTAAGGTATGAGCAACGTTACACAAAGCGTTTGCCCAAGCACCTAAAGCGGGAGCGAGTGCAAGCGTGTTTGTTGTATGATGAGGCTTTTTATATATCATTGCTCCAGAGGTGGGAGGAAATGTATAAAAGCATTGAAAAGAGTAAAACAACACACATAAATGGCGAATATATGATTGGAGTTAAAGAATTAAATACGGTAGGCATACTTGCATTAGCGAAGATGTTAGGCGGGAAAGATAAACTATTAAAAGAAATTGAGCGGAACAGGTTAAAGGGAGTTATTACCCCAAAAGCAAAGCACGATTTAGTAAATCGGATCAACGAGGTATTCAAAGCCCCACCACCATTATTAACCGACAATGAAGATGTAAAGGAACTCGACAAAAAGATTAAAGGGGGACTAAAATATTTTAGGTAAAAATAGGTGCAAATGGCGTTTTCCTATAGTAAGGTGTAAAAAATTACCGTTTTAGTAATTTTCAAATTATCTAAAGCGGTGATTTTTTTTGTTAGAGGGATGATGTATCTTTGCACTGTATCACCAAAGTAGTAGTAGGTAGTATGTTTGAGAAAGGGCATGAAAAGTATGGCGGTAGAAAGAAAGGTACACCAAACAAGACGGCATTAGAGGTAAGGCGGTTTATTCAGTCTTTCATTGAAGATTATTTTGATGGGGATAAGTTTGTAAGAGATGTTGAAGCGTTGGAGCCCAGAGAGAGGATAGGTTTTGTTAGTAGGCTATTAAGGTATGTGATAGCAGAGAAACGAGAGGTTGAAGCCCAGATTAGCATGGGTGAACTAACAAAGAGTGTAAACCTATTTGGTAACGATGATGAAAACGACCGATAAAATAATTTTTGCAGAGCGGGAAACGATGATTATATTTGCAGACGGAAAACGGTTAAAACGTGGGAGAAATAAACATTGAGTTTGACGGTAAAAAATATAAGGTATTGTAATTATTTCCCACCTATTTCCCACCCATAAAACACAAAGTGCAGATTTTCAAGGTATTAAATAGGGTGTTTTGTTCCCCTATCCACTACAAAGGGCACTCGTTTTGAGTGCCTTTTTTATTTCCCCAAATCTATTCCAATTGCACAAAATTGCAGAACAAACATAGTGAAGTTCGCATTAAGGGAGGGGACAAAAAGTCTCCCCTCGGGGAGATTTAGAAGGGACTACTTATAACTTTCAAGACTCTCTGCGGTCTCTGATCCTCTGCGACAAATCTTGAGCCATCGAAGATGGCTTGACGGAAAGGATATGCCTTTGGCAAGCTTGCTTGCAGAAAAAGGGATGTACTTTCAGGCAACACCTCGAAAGAGGCAAGATTTGCTCTGCGAGAAAAACAGAAAACACTCTGCATGAAGCAAAACCGACTCTGCGTGAAAAAACAGAAAACCTTTGCGAGAAATATAAAAGTTCAAGAAAAGAAAAAAATCCTCTGAGCGAAAGAGGATTTTGAGAGGTACCTGGCGGAGTCGAACCGCCCTTCACGGTTTTGCAGACCGGTAACTAAGCCGCTCATTCAAGGTACCATAAAAGCGTCTGCAAAGGTAAGAAAAAGTTTATATTAAATGGTCTATACACGGACATTTGCTCCGCTTTTAATTTTTTTTAACAACAATAAAGAGAGTGCCGTGGCACTCTCTTTATTCCATATTTGTATATCGCAAGTGATTATTATTCCGTCACTGCAGCCACACCTGGCAGCACTTTTCCCTCAATAGCTTCGAGCAATGCGCCACCACCTGTAGAGATATAAGACACCTTGTCTGCCATACCGAACTTGTTGATACAAGCCACCGAATCACCACCACCGATGAGAGAGAATGCACCATTCTCTGTGGCAACGGCAATAGCTTCGGCAATAGCCTTTGAGCCTTCTGCAAACGTATCAAACTCAAACACACCAGCAGGACCGTTCCAAAGGATGGTCTTGGCAGTCTCAATGACAGAAGCAAAACTCTTGCGCGTGTCAGGACCGATATCCATACCTTCCCAACCATCAGGGATATCATTTGAAGGGCATATCTGCGTGTTGCAGTCATTCTTAAAGTCGTCACCGCAGACACTATCGGTGGCAAGCACCAGATTTACGCCTTTCTCCTCTGCCTGCTTCTTTATGTCAAGTGCAAGGTCGAGCTTATCCTCTTCACAGAGTGAGTTACCGATATTTCCACCTTCGGCCTTCTTGAACGTATAAGTCATACCACCACAGAGGATGAGGTTGTCCACCTTGTCCATGAGATTCTCGATGATACCAATCTTCGTGCTGACCTTTGAGCCACCCATGATAGCGGTGAAAGGACGCTTCACGTTCTTCAGGATGTTATCAACAGCCGTCACCTCTTTCTCCATCAGCAGACCGAGCATCTTACTGTCCTTATCGAAGTAATCGGCAATGACAGCCGTTGATGCATGACGACGGTGTGCCGTGCCGAATGCATCGTTGACATAACAATCGGCATAAGAAGCGAGAGTCTTTGCAAATTCCTTTTGGCTCTCTTTCATTGCCTTCTTTGCTGCCTCATATTCAGGAGCATCCTTTTCGATGCCTACAGGCTTACCTTCCTCTTCAGGATAGAAACGAAGATTCTCAAGCAGGAGCACTTCACCTGCCTTCAGAGCATCTGCCTGAGCCTTTGCCTTTGCGCAATCATCACAGAACATGACATCTGTGCCGAGAGCCTTACTTACAGCACCCACAATCTGCTTTAGAGACATCTTTGGGTTGACCTTGCCCTTTGGCTTACCCATGTGCGACATGACGATAAGGCTGCCACCACCTGCAAGGATAGCCTTCAGCGTAGGCACTGCACCGCGTATGCGTGTATCGTCAGTTATGTTTCCGTTTTCATCAAGAGGTACATTGAAGTCAACACGTACAATAGCCTTCTTACCTGCAAAATTGTAATCTTTGAAATTCATAGTTTTATTTTTTTGTTTGAATATTTATTCATCACTTGCAAAGTTATGAAATTTTCTTCGCTAATAGTTGCGTTACTTTCCCTTTTTTATTGTCCGTATGTAGCGTTTCACTGCAAAAATGATATATATCACCAAAAAGAGGTATCCTATGTAATATACCGTAAAGAATGAAAAGATGATATAATTCAACGCACAGACGGCTGCCAGTCCGCAAAGATAAGTGAAAGCATCGGATGGTGGGAGCAGACTGCGTACATCATCCAATACTGCGATGGCAAGCACAAAGAGAATCCACACCGTTGCAAGGAAACACGCAAGGAGTGGCGGACAAATGAGCGGATTTATCGTAGGATGATAATAATACTCCTGCCACATGTCGGGAGCAAACTTCTGTATCGTGGCATAGAAAGCGGCAGACACAGCCACCATCACGGCAAGAAGCGTCGGATAGAACGAGCGAATGTCATTCACATGCACCAGAAGTGCCTTACGCCGATGCATACGCAGAATGAGATAAATGCTACCAATAATGCCTATCACGATGAGGAACACCAAAAGGTGCATGTTGGAGAACATGTCAATGAACTGCGATATAGGGTCGTCTGGTGTCGTAGCATTGTGAAGGTCGCTCTCATGAATCCATCCCGAACGGAAATCTTCCGACACCACCTGCACCCAGAGCGAGTCAATACTGTCAGAGGATAAAGTCCTAAAGTCTGCCACCACGATACGGGCGTTCTTCTGTACCGAGAAGGAATCCACCAGCAAATCTTCAAGATATTCCTCCGGCTCTTGCTCTATGAGGCGGATTGAATCACTCTTCACCAGAAAATTATAGTTCACGCCATAATGGTGCTTACCGATGAATGTGATAGAGTCTATCTGAGTCTCCGTCAGAGTGGAATCAAGAAGCGACAGTTTCCAGTCGGCATGATTATAACAAGAGCTCATCCAGATGACACACACAAGGATACTTACAATAGTGAGTATTTTTCTATTCTGCATAAACATTCATTTGACATTCCACACAATTAAACCCAAGACGAAAACGCCTCCCGTCAGGAAGCGACATATAAAGAGGGTCGCGATAGGCTGCATCGCGCCTTTCACTTTTGCGGCACTTGCCCAACGCAAAAAGAACGCAATGACGGCATTGCATAATGAGTTTTTCATCCTTCGGTTGCATCAGTTCAAAAGCTGGCAACACGCCATCCGCATAATAACGCCGTGAAAGGGCGTTTGACACATTACACCGCCATGACGTCTGCGATGACTTCACCATAAGAGGTTCACCCATAGGGCGGAGGATATGGTCATATCTTTCCATCTCCCTACACACCGACTGCCGAAGGTCAGAAAGCAGACTTGACGGTATGAAATAATCATCGTTCAGCCTCACCTCTATGCCACGGCATTCAAACACGGTGTTTCCCAGTTTTGACAACTGACGTATGATGTTTTCCGTCTGTGGCTGTCGCGCTTTTTCCTTTGCAAATGCCACCTCGGCAGTCGCACAACGTCCCGACTCATCGCTCATCGTAAGCCTAAAGCCATCCGATGTCTCCTCAAAAATCATGTCGGCAAAAATCTTTCGTTGCGTTTTTGACGATGCCAACTGACGGCGGAATGCCTCGTTGTTATTCCTGTACAGCCTGACACCGCGACAAAGACCGCTCGGCATACGGTGCGGATAAAGCATGTTGCCTTCTGCACGATTCACGCGGAAGCCCTCCAGATTGCCTTCGGCATTGAAGAAACACAGTCCATCACCAGCGGAGAAGCTCTCCACGCCTGCCACCGTGAATGCGTTTCGTCTCATCTCTTTCACCTCGCCCACTTCTTCGCCCAGCGACTTAGGAGTGGAGATATTCGCCACACCGTCATTCCCCCCGTCAAGGAAATAAGAGGTAAAGGTGCGATTGAAAGTCTTCATCACATTAGGCACAAACGTATATCTGCAATGTCCGTAGGAAGCACGGGTGAAGCCATCCGTCTGTGCGTGGCTCTCTATCACCTTATCTAAGGCCAGACTGTATGCTGCCGTGATGTTCTTCACATAGTCGGCATCCTTAAGTCTGCCCTCAATCTTGAACGATACGGCACCAGCGTTGACCAAGTCGCCGAGGCGTTCAATCCTATTCATATCTTTCAGCGAGAGCAGGTATCGGTTCTTCACAAGGACACCGCCCTGTGCATCTTCCAGATTGAAGCGCAAGCGACAGAACTGTGCACAGTTGCCCCTATTCGCACTTCGCCCAAAGCAATACTGCGAAGCATAGCATTGCCCCGAATAACTCACGCACAAGGCACCATGTACGAACACTTCCAATTCCATTTCAGGCACAGCATCGTGTATGGCGGCTATCTCCTTTAGCGAGAGTTCGCGGGCGAGCACCACCCTACGGAAACCGAGACTCCACAGCCACTGCACCTTCTCCACGCTGCGCACATCCATCTGCGTGCTGGCATGCAGAGGCGGACAAGGCATCTCCTGCGCTATCTGCAACAGCGCAAGGTCCTGCACTATCAACGCATCAACACCAATCCCATACAATAAAGTCACCAGTTGCCTTGCCTCATCCAGTTCCTCATCATAGAGAATAGTGTTTACCGTCACATACACCTTTGCCCCATACTGGTGAGCATACACCACAAGGCGTTCTATATCATCAAGGGAATTACCTGCCGCCATGCGTGCAGAGAAATTGTCCGCGCCAATATACACGGCATCAGCACCATTGTCAATGGCTACGATGCCACATTCCAGATTCTTTGCAGGCGAAAGCAGTTCCAGTCTCATTGTTTCAACGTATCAAGTTCTTCCGACAGAGCCGTCCACGTCTCCATCTCCTTATCCAAAGCCTGACGCAACTGTGCATATTCCGAACATAGGTCTATCTGCGATGCACCTTCCGGTGTGCAGAGTATCGTGTCCAGTTCCGTGAGGCGGTTTTCTGTCTGTTCTATCCTCGCTTCGCTTTCCTTTATCTGCCGTTCCAGACGCGAGATGCGCTTGTTTCTTTCTTTCCGTTCCTTCCAGTCTTCCTTCGGCTCGGTAACGGCTGATGGTTTTGTCACAGAACCCGTTGAAGGCGATGCCGACAACTCATCAAGCGAAGTCATGTTCTTATGCACGAGGAAGTCATATATGCCACCAAGGTATTCCGACACCTTTCCACCACCGAACTCATACACCTTCTCCACCAGTCCGTCAAGGAACTCGCGGTCATGCGAGACGATTATCACCGTACCGTCAAAAGCCTTTATCGCCTCTTTCAGCACATCTTTTGAATCCATATCGAGATGATTCGTAGGCTCATCCAGTATGAGGAAGTTCACAGGCTCCAACAGTAGCCTTATCATCGCCAGACGCGAGCGTTCACCTCCGCTGAGCACCTTCACCTTCTTGTCGCTCTCCTTGCCACCGAACATGAAAGCACCGAGAATATCTCTTATCTTGAGGCGCATCTCACCGCGCGCCACGTTGTCAATAGTCTCAAAGACGGTCAACGACTCATCCAACAACTGTGCCTGATTCTGTGCAAAATAACCTATCTGCACGTTGTGCCCCACCGTCAGTGTACCGTCAAACGGGATTTCATTCATTATGCACTTGACGAGTGTCGTCTTCCCTTCTCCGTTCTTGCCGACAAATGCCACCTTGTCGCCACGCCGTATAGAGAAGTTCACATCATGGAATACGTTATGCTCACCGTAGGTCTTCCCCACCCCATCGCATATCAGCGGAAAGTCGCCACAGCGTTGTGCGGCAGGGAAATGCAGATGCAGAGAGCGAGTATCCACCTCATCAATCTCTATCGGGACTATCTTCTCTAACTGACGTATGCGCTGCTGCACCTGATTGGCTTTCGTTGCCTGATAGCGGAAACGCTCTATAAACTCGCGTATGTCGGCCATCTCCTTCTGCTGGTTCTTGTATGCACGGAGCTGTGAGGCACGGCGTTCCTGCCGAAGCACCACATACTCATCGTAGCGCACCCGATAGTCAATTATCTTCCCACATGATATTTCCAGCGTGCGATTTGTGACGCGGTTGATGAAGGCGCGGTCGTGCGAAACGAGCATCACAGCCTTACTGCTCCGCGCAAGGAACTGCTCCAGCCATTGGATGCTCTCTATATCAAGGTGGTTTGTAGGCTCATCCAGCAACAGGACATCGGGACGGACAAGGAGTATCTTTGCCAACTCGATACGCATCCTCCACCCACCGGAGAACTCTGCCGTAGGGCGGTCAAGGTCGGAATGAGTGAAGCCCAAGCCCACGAGCATCTTCTCCGCCTCGCCGTCCCACCGCTCCGGTGGCGTCAGCGTCTCATTCTCCAGAAAGGCTTTCCTCGTCTCATCGCGCACCGTAGTGCTGTCTTGCAGTTTCATCACCTGTGGCAGATAGCCCACACTCTCTCCACCGGAGATATTGACCGAGCCTGACGTGGGCTGTTGCACACCGGCGATAATCTTCAGTAGTGTAGATTTCCCCACCCCGTTCTTCCCCACGAGCGCAATCCTGTCGCGATTGTTCACCACGAAATTAGCACCTCGGAACAACGGCTTGTCAGTAAATTCTACGGATAAGTTCTCTACAGCTATCATATTTCAGTCTTAATACCTCTTATTAAGGTATGCAAAATTAGAGCGAGCCGAACACAATACAAAATAAAAATTGTTTTTTTATTTTTATTGTTGAGGCGATGCCTAATTTGGGCGACAGCCAAAATTAGTGCAAGGTGTAGCGACCTCCGACTCGCAGAGACGCCTGAGCACCTACTGAAGCGCAAGAAAGCCAAATTTATTTGAGCTTTACCGAACCGCAGCCTAATTTTGGTGAAGTCAATCGCTCGGGCAGGGTGTCTATTCCTATCGCGCAGACTTCTATACTTATCGCGCGATGGCTTTCGTTTTGTTTTGGGCTCACTCTCAAATGGTGTTTACCTAAAGGTCTTTCCATCCTTACCTCTCTAACATCTTAGATGTTCGAAGCCCAACACCTTAAATGTTCGAAGTCTAACATCTTAAATGTTCGACGCCTAACACCTTAGATGTTCGATAGCTCTCCTGCGCTTGAGGTTTAAGTAGGCTCATAAAGACACTTAACTCAATATGGGAATAAAGCGTGTCCTCGTCATATACAGAACTCTGAGCGATGGAAATCCGGTTCCCGTCTCTCGCTTTTCAGTTTCTTGCTTTAATTTTTTCATTTTCTCGCAGAGTCGGTTTTGCCTCTTTTTAGAGGTGTTGCGCAAAAATGGGATGTGCTTATGCAAACAAGTTTACAACACACATTCCATTTCCGCACAAATCATC